>DXEQ01000146.1 GCA_019114885.1 Candidatus Anaerobutyricum stercoripullorum | reverse complement strand
AGACCTTTATTTTGTCTAACAAAAGGGGGAGCACTTCAGCCCTGCAAAGTAAGACGACTATTTACACCCGTCCTCCATGCTTTCAAAACATTTCCTTATCATCTTTTTTCTTCTGTCTCCTGCCTTTTTGCCTCTTTCTGCTTCCGTCGCAGATTCCGGAAAAAGTCGGAGAGCATCCTGGAACATTCTTCTTCCAGCACCCCTCGGGTCACGTCCACCTGATGGTTGAACTCCTCCATCTGAAGGAGGTTCAGGATGGAACCGCCGCAGCCGGCTTTCGGGTTCATGCTGCCGATGACCACCCGTGGGATTCTCGCCTGCACGATGGCTCCGGCGCACATCTGGCAGGGTTCCAGCGTGATGTACATGGTACATTCCTCCAGCCGCCAGTCGCCTGCTTTTTTGCAGGCTTTGCTCATGGCGAGCAGCTCCGCGTGGGCCAGCACCGTCTTGTTTTTGTTGCGTTTATTGTAGCCCCGGGCGATGATCTTTCCGTCGCTGACGATCACGCAGCCGATGGGCACGTCGCCGATGGCTTCCGCCTTTCTGGCCTGGCGGATGGCCTCTTTCATAAATCTCTCATCTTCGGTATATTTTCTCATCTTCCGACAGTCCATCCTTTCTCTTGCTCCCACGGCAGACGCAGGTTTTGCGCTGTGTTTTCTGCCGCATCCTCTCGCCTCTCACATGGCTCTGCCGCGTCTTATTCCTGCAGCAGATGCAGCCAGTAGCCGAACCCTCCGGTCTTGATCCGGTTTTCCGTCAGCGATAAAAATACCGGAAACTGATATAGCTGCGCCATATACCTTTCTCGATTCTCATAAATACCCGGAACCCCGATGCAGTACCGCTCTCTCCCGCCGTAGATAACTTTCCCGGCCAGGAGATGATGGTAGGAGGAGTATCCTTTGGCGAGAAACTGATTGTCGGACAGGCTGCCCGCCTCCGGACTCAGATCTTTTAACTGCTCTGCCGAGATCTGGTATCCGCTCCGGAACGCCGGATTGAAAATGTTATCCACAGGCTTCGCCTTTTTTTCCGTGTCTATCCACATATTCCGCAGCAGATCGCCCGAATCAGTGGATAACTGCTCTTCCGGCTTCTTTTCAGCAAATGTACCGGCCTCTTCCTGATAATCCGAAACAGCGTTTTGCACATCGGCTTTCCCCGCTTCCTCAGCAAATGTACCGGCTTCTTCCTGATAACCCGGACTCTCCGGCTCATCGACAGACTGAGGTATCTCCTCCCGCCGACCTGATATATCGGCCGGTTCCGCTGCCCTGGCGTCCGCCCAATCCTCGGGTTCCGCCGCCCCGGGCATTTCCTCCGTTACCCCGGCAGGCGGTTCATCCTCTTTTTCCACTTCCCCGGCGTCCGCCTCCGACGGCCATGCCGCCAACAGTTCTTCTACCGGAATCTCGTCGCCAATCCAGACGCTGCCGTAGAAGAAGAATTCCTGATAGAACAGGAGAACGCCGTGCTGTCTCCGGATATCGAAGCCGTCCGGCAAGGTTTCCGCCGGGTAGGAGAGGACGGTCTCCTCGTGATGGCCTGCGGATTCCAGCCGGGCCAGAGGGTGCAGCTTCCACCGTTCTTTTTCTTTCTCATAAAAGCAAAGCGTCAGCCTTATGTTTTCCATCAGCCGCTCATCGTCAATCTGCAGAGTGATTTTCAGACCGTTTCGTTTCTGTTCCGCCTTGAGGAACCCCCGGCAGTCCATTTTTGTCTTTTTATCATAACGATACAGATAAGATAAGATTCTGTAATACTCGGCCATGAAAAAACTCCTTTTTTCATTAGTCTATTCCCCGTATCACAGATTATTCCTCCCCGCTGCCGGACGCGTCTCATGAAGCTCCGAATCCCTTCTTACACAGACAGTTTCACGCCGCTTTTGTCCGCGTCGGCTCACTTCCTACTCCATCAGCAGATCGGAAAGTCTCGCAAACTGCGAAAGGTCCAGCTTCTCTCCCCGGACGGACGCCGGCAGTCCCATCTGCTCCAGCGCCTGCACCACCTTCTCCTTCGGAATCTGCAGCTCACCGGAATTATGCAGGCCGTTCTGCAGCGTTTTTCTCCGCTGATTGAAGGAAGCCCGGATCAGCTTGAACATAAACTGCGGGTCCCGGACGGACACCGGCGGTTTTTCGTGGCGGGTCAGCCGGATGACCGCAGAACCCACCGCCGGCCGGGGCATAAAGCAGTTTGGCGGTACATTTGCCACAATATAAGGCTTCGCGTAATACTGCACTGCCAGAGAGAGCGCGCCGTAGTCTTTGGAGCCGGGGCCGGTCTGCATCCGGTCCGCCACCTCTTTCTGCACCATCACCGTGATGGAGGAAAGCGGCACTTCGCTCTCAAACAGTCCCATGATGATAGGGGTGGTGATATAGTAAGGCAGGTTCGCCACCACCTTGATCGGTTTTCCTCCGTTTTTCTCCCGGGCCAGCGCCGCGATATCCACTTTCAGGATATCCTCATTGATAACTGTCACGTTGGAGTAATCCGAGAGCGTATCGGCCAGAATCGGAATCAGATTCCTGTCGATCTCCACGGCCGTCACCTCTCTGGCCGCCTCGGCCAGATACTGGGTCATGGTGCCGATACCGGGACCGATCTCCAGCACAAAGTCATCCGGGCCGATTCCGGCCGCCGCGATGATCTTATCCAACACACGGGTATCAATCAGGAAGTTCTGCCCGAACTTCTTCTGAAAATTAAATCCGTATTTTTGAAGAACCGCAATCGTCTCCTGCGGGTTTCCTAATGTCGCCATATTGTCTCTCCTTTTCGTTCCATACATCACCGTTACTGTATATGATACAACCGGCAGGCATTCTCATAAGTGACCTGTTCTACTTCTTCTGTGGAAATACCCCGGAGATTTGCGATCTCTTCAATCACCAGCGGGAGATAGGCGGAACTGTTGCGGGTCCCCCGGTGCGGCATCGGCGCCAGATACGGACAATCCGTCTCCACCACGATGGACTCCAGCGGAATCTCCGCCGCCACCTTTTTCAGCACTTTGGAATTCTTGAAAGTGACTACGCCGCCGATTCCCAGGTAATATCCCAGCTTGACATATTCCTTCGCCATCTCATAAGAACCGGAATAGCAGTGGATCACCCCGCCGGTGGTGCCGGCATGTTCCGCTTTCATGATATCAAAAGTCTCCTGCGACGCGTCCCGGCTGTGAATGACCACCGGAAGATTCTCCTCCTTTGCCAGATGAAGCTGGCGGATAAACCACTCCCGCTGCACTTCCTTCGGGTCGCTCATCCAGTAATAATCCAGACCGATCTCTCCCACCGCCACGATCTTATCCCGGTGGCAGAACTCTCTCAGCCTCTCCATCCGCTCCTCGTTAAGGTCGCTGACCTTGCAGGGATGGATACCCACTGTTCCGTACATGAACGGATATCGCCCGATCATATCCAGCATGCGAAGCATGTCGTCCCAGCCGTTGCTGATGTTGACTACCCTCTCCACACCCACATCTTTCAGATGGGTCAGCACCTGCTCCCTGTCCTCATCGAACTGTTTATCATCATAATGGGCATGTGAATCAAAAATCATGATCTTACCTCCCTCTTTCTTAGTATTGCATAAAGAAAACTGCCGCCCACATCCCGTGAGCAGCAGCAACTCTTTTCTTAAAATTTATGCGACAGCCGTCCGCAGACTCCCAGGTCGGCAGCCGGTCCGACTGCCATATCCGAACCACTGCGGCGCACTGCCATTCTAGCAGATCTCTGCGCCTGCCGGCATCTTTTTCTCCGGAACCATCAAAGATAGCTCGCCGTTCTCATCCTCCGCGCACAGCAGCATACCCTCGGACAGAACGCCGGCCAGCTTCGCCGGTTTCAGGTTCACAAGCACCATGACCTTCTTGCCCACCATCTCTTCCGGTGTGTAATGGCCCTTGATGCCGGATACGATCTGTTTTACCTGACTGCCGATCTTCACCTGAGAACAGAGCAGCTTTCTGGACTTCTTCACCTCTTCACAGGCGATGATCTCGCCCACCTGGAACTGCATCTTTCCGAAATCCTCAAATGTGATCTCTTCCTTGGCCTCAATGTCGATGACCGGTTCTTCCTCTTTGGCTTCGCCGGACTCCTGCGCTCTGGCCGCATACATTTCATCTACCTTGTCGATGACCTCTTTCACGTCCAGTCTGGCAAAAAGAATCTCCGGTTTCTCCACGACTCTGTCGCCGGACTTGTACAGACCGAAGATCTCCAGCTCGTCCATGGTCCGCTCAGAAGAATTCAGCTGTTTGAAGATGCGCTCTGCAGTCTCCGGCATGAACGGAGCCAGCAGGGAAGCACCGATGGTGATGCTCTCCACCAGATTGTAAAGAACGGTGGATAAACGCTCCTTCTTCTCCGGGTCCTTAGCCAGCGCCCAAGGCATGGTCTCGTCGATGTATTTGTTGCAACGCTTGAACAGGTTGAATATCTCCGTCATGGCGTCAGCCACCCGAAGCTTCGCCATCTTCCGTACTACGTTGTGTTTTGTGCTCAAGGCCACGGTGATCAGGTCCTTATCAAAGCCGTCGGTGACGCCGCAGTTGGCTACCACGCCGCCAAAATATTTGTTGGACATGGAGATGGTACGGTTCACCAGATTACCCAGCGTGTTGGCCAGATCGGAATTCATACGCTCCACGATCAGCTCCCAGGTGATCACGCCGTCATTCTCAAACGGCATCTCGTGAAGAACAAAATAGCGCACCGCGTCCACGCCGAACAGGTCAGCCATATCGTCGGCATAGATCACATTTCCTTTGGACTTACTCATCTTGCCATCGCCCTGCAGCAGCCATGGATGTCCGAATACCTGCTTCGGCAGAGGCAGATCCAGTGCCATCAGGAAGATTGGCCAGTAAATGGTATGGAAACGGATGATATCCTTGCCGATCAGATGCAGGTCTGCCGGCCAGTATTTCTCAAATAAGGCGTCATTGTCGCCGTCCACATCATAACCCAGTCCGGTGATGTAGTTGGTCAGCGCGTCCAGCCACACATAGACCACGTGCTTCGGATCAAAGTCCACCGGAATACCCCAGGAGAAGGAAGTACGGGACACGCACAGATCCTGCAGTCCCGGCAGAAGGAAGTTGTTCATCATCTCATTCTTGCGGGACTCCGGCTGGATAAACTCCGGATGTTCGTTGATGTACTGAATCAGTCTGTCGGCGTACTTGCTCATCTTAAAGAAGTAAGCCTCTTCCTTTGCCGGCTGGCACGGACGACCGCAGTCCGGACATTTGCCGTCCACCAGCTGGGACTCTGTGAAGAAGGACTCGCAAGGAGTACAGTACATTCCTTCATAATATCCTTTGTAAATATCCCCTTTATCATATAACTTCTTAAAAATCTTCTGTACCTGTCTCTCGTGGTCCTCGTCAGTGGTACGGATAAACTTGTCATAAGAAGTGTTCATCAGATCCCAGATTCTCTTGATCTCCGCCGCTGTCTGATCCACGAACTCCTTCGGAGACACGCCGGCTTCCTCGGCTTTCAGCTCAATCTTCTGGCCGTGCTCGTCCGTTCCCGTCTGAAAACGTACGTCATAGCCCTCTTTTCTCTTAAATCTGGCAATGGCGTCCGCCAGAACGATCTCGTAAGTGTTTCCGATATGCGGCTTGCCGGATGTGTAGGCGATCGCCGTCGTGATATAATATGGTTTTTTGTTCATATTCTGCCTCCTGTTCCATGCATCTCTTTACGTATTTTTCTATTATAGAATAAACATGCCCCTTCGTCTATGGTCAAATTCCTGAAAAATTAATAGTTTTCGGTTCCAAAACATAGTATAATATGGAAAACTTTTTTACGAAAGGAGCCCGCCGCCATGCCACATACCCGTTTTTTCTCATTTTCACCGCGTCTTCGCCTCCTGATCCTGTCCCTTTTCTTCCTTCTGCTCCCTGTCGGCTGCCAGAAGCAGGACACCGATACCCAGCAGCAGTTCGATACATTTCTTGACGACTGTTTCGAAGAGTTTGTCACCTCCGACACGCTCACCCTGCATTTTAAGCTCTCCGACCCGGACGCTTACGGTATCTCAGAAAATGTACCGCCTTCTTTCGGAGATTACAGCGTCGAACAGCTGACCGACCAGTGCGAGCGCGCCGGGCAGCTCCTCAGCGAACTGAACGCCTTTGACCCGGATGACCTCGACGAGGAGAGCGCCTTCACCTGGCAGATTTTAAAAGATGCACTGGAAGCCTCCGCTGCTTCCGAAGAATACATCCTGTATACATCCCCTTTCGGAACCAACGGGCTCCAGTCCCAGATTCCCGTCACCCTGTCCGAATACTATTTTGACGGGGAGCAGGACGTCAAAGATTATCTGGCTCTGGCAAGGCAGGTTCCCGACCTGTTTGATCAGATTCTTTCTTTTGAAGAAAAACGCCGGGAAGCCGGTTTCATCAGCCCGGACTTTGTCCTGGAAAATACCATAGAACAGATCAATCAGTTTCTCTCCGCCTCCGAGGACGACAACCTGCTCATTTCTTCCTTTGAAGAAAAGCTGGAAAATGTACCGGACCTGAGCGAGGAAGCGAAAAAGACGTACCGCAGCAACAACCGGGCCCTCGTGCGCCAGACCATCCTTCCGTCCTTTGCGTCTCTGCGGGACGAACTGGAGGTATACCTCGTTGACAGCGACACTCCGGCCTCGCAAGACCAGTCTGATACCGGAGTGAGCGCCTCGAACAAAAAGCG
The DNA here is from genome assembly GCA_019114885.1 of Candidatus Anaerobutyricum stercoripullorum. GTDB lineage: Bacteria > Bacillota > Clostridia > Lachnospirales > Lachnospiraceae > Anaerobutyricum > Anaerobutyricum stercoripullorum. Next base: position 2,959 of record DXEQ01000146.1, on the reverse strand, counting down.
GCTCTGCCAGTATGAGGGCGGCCGGGACTATTACCGTCTCCTGCTCTCGACCGTCGTGGGCACCGACCTGTCGCCGGAAGAATGTATCGACGCGCTGGAAACGACTCTGCAGGATTGTGCCGCCGACATCATTGCCTTAACCAGAGACGAGACCGGTCTCTACACCGACTATCTGACGGCCCGGCCGGCTCTCACCGACACGCAGGCCATCCTCACCGAACTGGAAAATGACACCCTCATCGACTTTCCGGAGCCACCGGAAGTCTCCTACACTTTAAAAAATGTACCGGCAGCTCTGTCCTCCACCTCGGCCAGCGCCTTCTATCTGCTGCCGCCCATCGACAGCACAGAGGACAATATCATCTACATCAACGAAAGCCGGGTCAGCGATGAGGAACAGTTCTCCACTCTGGCCCACGAAGGATACCCGGGCCATATGTACCAGACCAATTATTACATGAGCACCGACCCGGAACCCATCCGTTTCCTGCTCCGCTGCGACGGATACGATGAGGGCTGGGGCACCTACGCTCAGCTGTACAGCTACCGCTATCTGGAGTTTGCCGACACGGACCGGGAAACTGAGGAATTGTTACAACAGTTGTACCGGGACAATGACATCCTGTCTCTGGCCCTGTCCTCTCTCAGCGACCTGTACGTCAATTATGAGAATTATACGGAAGAAGAACTGGCCGATTATCTGTCCGGCTATGGCGTTCCGGAAGAAAATGTCCGCTACATCTACGAGTACGTGGTGGAGAATCCCACGACCTGCCTCTCCTACAGCATCGGCTGGTACGAACTGGAACAGCTTCGAAACTCCATGCAGGAGGAGCTGGGTTCGGATTTTGACAACAGGGAATTTCACGAGGCGGTGCTCTCCTGCGGTTCCTGCCCGTTTTCTCTGCTTGCAAAGCGGGTATCCGGGTTGATGAGTGAATGAGAAAAAGTTTCAAATGAAGGAATTTTACATTTCTTTTTTCCGTTCCTTCAAAAATGAAACCTGAGAACTCAAAAAATTCGTAGCTGTTCGGGCATGTCCTTTCCCTCCGCATGACCGGACAGTTACAAAAAAACTTCCATAAAACAGAAAATAATGTTTGAAAAATGCCGAAAAGAGTGTATAATACCCCTGTATGACAGGAAAGGGTATTTTGCAAGATTCAATATCTGATATTGCAAAATTCAAATCAATAACATATTCAGGAGGTAATTATGATGGAAACTTACGGACTTGAGAAACTGGGTATCGTAAACCCAAAAGCTGTTTATCGTAATCTGACACCTGCACAGCTGACCGAAGCCGCTCTTCGCAGAGGCGAAGGCAAGCTCTCCAACAAGGGCGCTCTTGTTGTGACAACAGGTAAATATACTGGACGTTCCCCAAAAGATAAATTTATCGTTGACACCCCTGCCATCCATGATGATATCGCATGGGGCAGTGTCAATGTTCCGATTGAGAAAGAGAAATTCGACGCCATCAAGGCAAAAGTTGTGGCATACCTGCAGAACAGAGAGATCTTCCTCTTCGACGGTATGGCAGGCGCAGATCCGGTCTGCACCAGAAAGTTCCGCATCGTCAACGAGCTGGCAAGCCAGAACCTGTTCATCCGCGATCTTCTGATCCGTCCGACCGCAGAAGAACTTGCGAACTTCGGCGAGCCTGATTTTACCATCATCGCCGCTCCTGGTTTCAAATGCGTGCCGGAAATTGACGGCGTGAACTCCGAGGCTGCCATCATGGTAGACTATGAAGAGAAATTAGTTGTTGTTTGCGGCTCCCAGTACTCCGGAGAGATCAAGAAGTCTGTCTTCTCCGTTATGAACTACCTGATGCCGAAGGAAGGCGTGCTGCCGATGCACTGCTCCGCCAACATGGATCCTGAGACTCAGGAGACAGCCGTATTCTTCGGTCTGTCCGGAACAGGTAAGACAACACTTTCCGCTGACCCGAACCGTAAGCTGATCGGCGACGACGAACACGGCTGGTCCGAGAGAGGTATCTTCAACTTCGAGGGCGGCTGCTACGCAAAATGTATCAACCTGACCGAGGAGAATGAACCGGAGATCTACAACGCCATCAAGTTCGGCAGCCTTGTGGAAAACGTAGTGATGGACGAAGAGACCCGCGAATTTGACTTCGACGACGACTCCCTCACAGAGAATACCCGTGTGGGCTACCCGGTAGACTTTATCTCCAACGCACAGGTTCCGGGTGTGGGCGGCATCCCTAAGGTTGTCATCTTCCTGACAGCCGACGCTTTCGGTGTACTTCCTCCAATCGCAAGACTGGACAACGACGCCGCTATGTACCACTTTGTAACAGGATTTACTTCCAAGCTGGCAGGAACCGAGCGCGGCATCACAGAACCGCAGCCGACCTTCTCCACTCTGTTCGGCGAGCCGTTCATGCCGATGGATCCATCCGTATACGCCAACATGCTGGGTGAGAGAATCGAGAAATACAACACAAAGGTTTATCTCGTAAACACAGGATGGACCGGCGGCCCTTACGGAGTCGGAAGCCGTATGAAACTGAAATACACCCGTGCCATGGTAACCGCAGCCTTAAACGGCAGCTTCGACAACGTGGAATACAAACACGACGACGTCTTCAACCTCGACATTCCGCAGACCTGCCCGAATGTACCGTCCGAGATCATGAACCCTCGCGACACATGGGAAGACAAAGCAGCCTACGACGTACAGGCTAAGAAGCTGGCTAAGATGTTCCAGGATAACTTCGCAAAGAAATACCCGAACATGCCGAAGAACATCGCAGAGGCAGGCCCGAAAGCAGAGTAAGCCTTCCGGCAATCGCGTGAATTTTTATAATGCATATAAATAAGAATCCCCTTCCGGACAAAGTTACTGTCCCGGAAGGGGATTGCTTTTTATAAATATGTATAAATATACTCTTTGCAAATTTCTTCTATTTTTTTATAATCTAAAGCTGTCT
>DXEQ01000145.1 GCA_019114885.1 Candidatus Anaerobutyricum stercoripullorum | reverse complement strand
GCTTTTAAAACATCCATCTTATGATACCTCCATCATCGTTTCACTTTCTGCCGTTTTATCTCTCTCAGTGAAACCGGAGCGGCCAAAGGCCGCCCCGACACATCCATGTTATCCTTCAATATTAATGTACTTCGTGGTCTCAACAGCCGGTTTTGCTTCCTTCTTCGGGACAAACAGTTTCAGAATACCATGCTTAAACTCTGCCTTGATGTCTTCCTGAGTGACATCCTCACCTACGTAAAAGCTTCTCTGGCAGGCTCCGGCGTAACGCTCTCTTCTGATATAGTGTCCGGTATCCTTGTCCTGCTGATCTTTGTCAAGACCTTTGGCTGCCTCGATGGTCAGATAACCGTTCTCCAGAGCAACCTTAACCTCATCCTTGGTAAATCCCGGAAGATCAACTTCCAGCTGATATCCATCCTTCATCTCCTTGATATCCGTCTTCATTATATTGTTCGCTCTCCGTCCGTACAGCTTCTTCTCAGCCTTCTTCAGGTCTCTGTCATCATAGAACGGAAAATCATTAAAAAAGTCGTCAAATAAATTCTCTCCAAAAATACTAGGCATCAACATAAAACATCGCTCCTTCTACAATTGGCCGGAGGATCAACCTTCGATCCTTCCACCTTATCTTTGCGAACGCAGGCTGCTTCGTCGTTGTCGGCGGGTCCTTTGCCTCCTGCCTGAACAGGCGTCCTCGTTCTACGTTCATACACTACATTTCCCTGAACTCCGAATCGGAACCTGTGAGCTGTCATCCCCGGCGCTCTCTGCTTCCCGCCGGCGCCTTCCGGAACAACCTCTTTTGTTCCTCTCCTTTGTTCTAGACGTAATATAACACCTATTATTAGCCATGTCAAGCGTTGAGTGCTAATTATTTTGTGAACTTTCTGTGAACAAAAAAAGCATTTTCATTCATCCGGTAATCATTTATCCGGTAACCAGCGCACAGTCAAACATGGTCAAAAATAGGGGGGCCTTACATCGCCCCCAGAATGGCCGCCACGCTTCCCAGATAGGAACGGCCGAACAGATTCAGATGATTGAGCAGATGATACAGCTGGTATATCGGCTTTCTCTCCTGATACTCGCCATCCACAGGATTCTCCTCCTGATAAGCCCGGTAAAACGCCGGCGGAAATCGGCCGAACAGTTCTGTCATGGCAAGATCCGTCTCAAAGTCCCCCACATAGGCCGCCGGATCGATGAGCCACGCCCGTCCGTCACTGCCGCAGAGCACATTGCCGCCCCAGAGATCTCCGTGAACCAGCGACGGAAACTCCGGCTCACGAAGATACCGGTCCAGATGCGCCAGAAGCCTGTCCGCCTTCCGGCGCAGCCCGGCATCCAGATAACGATCCGCCATGCGAAGCTGCGGCAACAGCCGACACTCCCGGAAAAACTCTACCCAGCTCTTCTTCGGCGTATTGATCTGTATCGCAGCTCCAATATAATTATCCGCCACAAAACCGTACTTCCACTCTGCGCCCTCGTCTGTGTCTGTATTACCAGCTGCTACTGTGATACCAGATGCTTCTGTCATACCAGATGTTCCTGTCATACCAGATGTTCCTGTCATACCAGATACATCATTTGCCGACAAGCTTTCTTCCCGCGGCGCCGCTTCTGCTGAACATGCTGATACCGCTGTCGACGGTGCCGGCACCAGACCGCCGCAGTCCGCCCTGTGCAGCCGTGCCAGCTGCCGCCCGAAAATCTCCCAGTAATCCGAAACCTGCGGCGCGCTTTCCATATACTCCAGCAGCAGAAACGAAAATCCCTGCCGCCTGTCCGTCCCCGTACCCAACAGCTCCGGCACACCGATGACCCCGGCCGAGCGCAGCGCGTTAAGTCCCTGCTCCTCCGCCGCAAAAAAGCCATAGTTCCTCACACTGTTTGTCTTCATAAAGACCCGTTGCCCGCCCGAAAGTCTGAGCATATACGCGTCATTGATGTCCCCACCGTAAAGCCTCTTCCTCTCCACGATCTCCAAGTCCCGGCCAAAGGCCTTCTCCAGTGCCTCTTCCAGAGAAACACAGGCCGTATTCGATACAGACATGTTCGTTGATAAATCCATCATGCCACCACTCCCTTATATTCGTTGCAAATTCTATTGGAATTGAGTCTGTTGTCTCATTTTCACAACCTTTTTCATTGCTTTCTCTTACTACAATCAGAATATCGGTTCAAAAAATGAGCCACCATATTCTACACAGGAGGAAGGAACAGTATGCCAAAGCCGCGCACGGAATCCGGCGAAAAAAATCTCATCAGCAAACGGCTAATCAAACTACGCCAGAAACATCACATGTCTCAACGCGACCTGGCCAATAAGCTGCAGCTGGCCGGTTACGACATGGATAAAAATGTTATCACACGCATTGAAACCAATAAACGATACGTCTCTGATCTGGAGATAAAAGCCATCGCGGAGATATTCCATGTGTCCTATGTCTATTTGCTCGATGGAGAAGAAGATTGAGAGCAGCTCAACAACCGCATAAGATCAAAGACATCAGAACATCGGACTTGATCCAGGACAGAAAGGAGCAGAAAAATCTCTGCTCCCTTCTTCATGTTCAATTATCTAAATTGACGATCATA
>DXEQ01000144.1 GCA_019114885.1 Candidatus Anaerobutyricum stercoripullorum | reverse complement strand
TGTACTTTGTCACAAAGAAGAATACCAGTATTGCGATGATCTCACATATAACAGATACAAGGAACATCGGTGTCAGGATGCTTCCCACATAGTAGGATGCTTCTGCGCTGGTCATTCCCGTGGTGTCCATGGAGCCGGCCGTGAAGCCTAAGCCTGTTATCACAAGCACGATTGTGGAGATGATCTGAATGATAATGTAGCTTGCAATGTAGACGCCGATGGCTCCGAGAATCTTGTGATTCGGAATGAGGCTGCCCACGGCCACACAGAAGTACATGTGGATGATCATCAGGAACGGAGCCAGCAGGATCATGACCAGAAGAATCCAGCAGAATGCCGGCAGTCCGCCCATATAATAGAGCACACGGCCGAGAGCCGGAAGCAGCACGGACATAAATTCGCCGTTTGCAAACATGATCAGCAGAGCGACGGCAAGAACCGCCAGGTCGATGACGGTCCACAAGAGCGCGGTCAGCCCTTTGGAGACGATGATCTGCGTCGGTGTCACCGGCAGGGTGTTGGTCAGGTATCCCTGGTCGGTAAATACATTTTTGTAGAATCGGTAAGCGATATATACCGAGGTAAACATGGCGGCGCAGCAGATGAATAATACGATGGCGAAAATAATCAGTGCCGCAATGATTTCCACGATATCATTGACCTCCCCGGATATTGCCATATCAACGCCGCCGCTTACTTCAAAGAAGATGCGGGAGAGGATGGCAAAAATAAGGATGAAGCCGTGGATAACCACAAGCAGTTTGGATATTGCTATCCATTCGTGTTTAAATAATTTTCCTAACATTTGAACACCTCCCGGAATAAGTCGTCGACGGATTTGCCTTCCTTGTCGCGGATGGTCTCCACTTCTTCCTGCATCCGGATGTGGCCGTTCTGGATAAAGACAACTTCGTCGAGAATATTTTCCACATCACTGATCAGATGGGTGGACAGCAGGATGGTGGCGTCCGGTTCATAATTATTGATAATGGTACTTAAAATGTAATCCCTGGCGGCCGGGTCCACGCCGGCGATGGGTTCGTCGAGACAGTAAAGCTTCGCCCGGCGGCTCATGACCAGGATGAGCTGTACCTTTTCCTTGTTGCCCTTCGATAAAGTCTTGATGCGCAGTGAAGGATCAAGATTTACTTTCTTAAGCATTTTTAACGCTTTGTTCCGGTCGAAGTCCCGGTAGAAATCCCCGAAATAATCAATGGCTTCCGCTATTCTCATGGATTCGTCAAGATACGTGCGCTCCGGAAGATAGGAGACGATGGACTTGCTTCTGACGCCGGGCGCCGTGCCGTCGATGAGAATCTCACCCTCGGTCGGCGTCAGCAGGCCGTTGATCAATTTGATCAAGGTGGTCTTGCCGCTGCCGTTTGGTCCCAGCAGGCCGATGATCCGTCCAGATTTCAGAGACAGATTAATGCCTGAGAGCGCCTGGGTGCGGCCGTATCGTTTGCTTAAATTCTTACATTCCAGAATCGTTTTCATGCTTTCCCCTCTTTCATCATTTTCTCAATGAGCACGATGGTTTTTTGACTGCTGAATCCCATCTGCTGCATTTTTTCAAAAAATTCTCTTATTTGAGCTGTCGCCAGCTCCTCCCTCATTTTTTCAATCATGGCTGTATCCTCTGTAATAAATCTGCCGCTTGTTCTTGCGGAATGTACAAGGTTCTCTCTCTCAAGCTCTGCCAGCGCCTTCTGCATGGTGTTGGGATTCACGCCGGCTTCCGAGGCCAGGTCCCGGACGGACGGAAGTCTTGCGCCGGGCTGATATTTGCCTGCGAGGATGTCGAGCTGGATCCGTTCCACAAGCTGTGTGTAGATCGGGCGGCTGGAATCAAGGTTCCAAGGCATATGCTCACCTCCTTAAATTATTGAGTGTGTTATTGTATTAATAACTTAGTACAATAATACATTCATACAGAGGATATGTCAAGAGTTTTTTTAAAAAAGGGATGTCATAATTCTATTGGCTTCAGATACTGGGTAGTTCACAAGGTGTTTCCGTTGACAAGGCTTACATTATTTTTTACAATAAAGACCTGGTGAAAATGTGCGGCATAGCTTTGTCCGTATGTATGCCGGCGAGGAGATCGTGGAATCGGCACGCCAGAGAATAGCTTCAAAGAGAAAAGCACCGAGAAGGAAAGGTACATTATGGATAAGAATGAAAAATGGCTGCAGTGGGCAGTGGAATTACAGAGTATCGCGCAGACAGGATTATGGTACGGCGAAGGGGTTTTTGATAAGGAACGCTATGAGAGAATCCGGGAAATCGCCGCTGATATGATTTCCTATAAGACGGAGATTCCCGTGGACAAGGTGAAGGATCTGTTCTGTGACGAGAGCGGTTATCAGACGCCGAAGCTTGACACCCGGGCGGCCATCTTTAAAGAAGATAAGATTTTGCTGGTACAGGAGAAGAATGGAACCTGGTCGCTGCCAGGCGGCTGGGTAGATGTGGATGTGTCTATCGGAGAGAATACGGTCAAGGAGGCCAAAGAGGAAGCGGGGCTGGACGTCACAGCTGATCTTGTAATTGCCATTCAGGACAGAGATAAGCATAACCTGCCTGTCTACGTAC
>DXEQ01000143.1 GCA_019114885.1 Candidatus Anaerobutyricum stercoripullorum | reverse complement strand
AAAAGAAAGTGACGACCAGGGACATCGCAAAGGCCTGTTATGTCTCACAGTCCGCCGTGTCCATGATCCTGAGCGGGCGGACCGACATGCATTTCTCACAGGAAACGATCACGCTGGTACAAAAAACCGCCGCAGAGATGGGATATGTATATAAACCAAAGAACAGACGCGCCAAAGCAGATATGCGCTCCACCATCATGATCATGTGCCCTTCCCTCTCCACCCAGTATTACACCACCCTGATTCAGGCGATCACACAGGCAGCGCAGGACAGGGGCCTTTATGTGCTGGTAGCCTACACAAATCGTCTCACCGAACGGGAAACTTACTATCTGCATATGGCGGAAGATAACGGTTATTATGGGATCATCTATACATTTGCTCCAAAGGCGGTCACTCTATTAAACCGGATGTATAAGCAGATTCCCATCGTGATGATCAACGATCACAATCCCGAACTGAAGCTGGAGCTATTGGAACTGGACAGCAGAAAGTCCGGACAGCTTCTGGCAAGGCATCTCCTGAATCTGGGCCACAGAGACATCGCCTATGTGACCACGCCTCTCAACCCGGCGGAAGTACCGAGACTCCGCAGGCTGCAGGGGATTAAAGAAGAATACGAAAAGCAGGGCTTCGCCCCTTCCATGGTACATGTTCTGGAAGCCAGAACCGAGAAAGAGCCAAACTCTGCTGTCGGCAATAAACATTATGAAACCGGACGCCAGCTGATCCTGGACTATTTTTCATCTTTTCCGGATTCGTGTCAGCCACCCGTCACCGCTTTCGTGGGCACCAACGACTTCGTTGCCATTGGCATCATCGATGCCCTGAAAGAGCTGGGACGCCGTGTTCCCGCTGATTATTCGGTCTGCGGCTTCGACAACACACTGGTCTCCTCTTTTTCCGGCATCTCCCTGACCACCATCGATCACTGCATCGACGAAAAAGGCGGTCAGGCTGTGGAGATGCTCGTCAGTCAGAAAAAGCGTCAACGGGAAGGCACGCAGAAGAACACACCGCTCATGCGCCTGGAATATGAGCCCCGGCTCATCGTACGGCGGTCTACGGGAAAACCGCCGAAGCGGTAAGCGCCCTTCGCGCGGGCACAGCAAAGTCTCCCTTCCCGGTGGCTGCGCCGCCCGTATCTTCGCGGCTACAGCCGCATCGGGATTCCTCTGTCAGAAAGATACTTCTTAAGGTCCATGATCTCCAGTTCCCTAAAGTGGAACAGGGAGGCTGCCAGAGCCGCGTCGGCCTTTCCTTCCGTGAAGGCTTCATAAAAATGTTCCTTCGTCCCCGCGCCGCCGGAGGCAATGACCGGTATATTGACATTTTCCGATATGATGCGGGTCAGTTCCAGATCATACCCGGCCTTGGTACCGTCGCAGTCCATGCTGGTGAGCAGAATCTCCCCCGCTCCCAGCTTCTCCGCGCGCATGGCCCACTCCACCGCGTCCATCTTCATGTCCACCCGGCCGCCGTTCTTAAAAATGTTCCAGCCGCTGCCGTCCGCTCTTCGCTTGGCGTCGATGGCCACCACCACGCACTGGCTGCCAAACTTATCCGCCGCCTCACTGATCAATTCCGGCCGCATGATGGCGGAGGAATTCACCGACACCTTATCGGCTCCCTCCCGCAATATCGCCCGGAAATCCTCCACAGTGCGGATACCGCCGCCCACCGTGAAAGGGATAAATACCTTTTCAGCCACCCGGCGCACCATATCCACCACGGTCTTTCTCGCATCGGAAGAAGCAGTGATATCCAGAAAGACCACCTCATCTGCCCCGGCCTTATCGTAGGCCGCCGCAATCTCCACCGGATCTCCGGCGTCCCGGAGATTGACAAAATTCACACCCTTTACCACCCGGCCGTCGTGAACATCCAGACAGGGAATAATTCTCTTTGTAAACATGGTCCTTCCTCCTATCGCTTCTCAAAATGTACAAAATTATCCAGAATCTTAAGACCCACCGCGCTGCTTTTTTCCGGGTGGAACTGGCAGGCAAAGATGTTGCCATGCTCTACCGAGGCGTGGATCTTTGTGGAATAAAATGTGGACGCGGCCACATCCTCCTCATTCTCCGCCGCCAGATAATAAGAATGTACAAAATATACATATGGATGTTCTTCGATTCCTTTGAAAAGAGAGGCACCGGCCCGGACGTCCAGAGAGTTCCATCCCATATGCGGAATCTTCAATCCCTCCTGATCCGGAATCCGGAGGATGCGTCCCGGAAGCAGACCAAGACCGGTCACTCCCGGCGTCTCGTCGCTCTCCTCAAAGAGAAGCTGCAGGCCGAGACAGATGCCGAGAAACGGCGTCCCTTTTTCCACCACATCCCGGATCACCGGTTCCAGTCCATAACTTCTGATCTTGCCCATGGCGTCGCCGAAGGCTCCCACTCCCGGCAGGATCACATGATCCGCTGAGCGGATCGTATCTTTATCTCTTGTTATATACACTTCCTGCCCCAGATGCAGGAGTGCCTTTTCCACGCTCTTTATATTGCCCGCGTCGTAATCAATCACTGCGATCATATATCCGATATCCTTTCTTTTGTCATACTGGCATGCCGTTTTTCTGTCAGTTTTGCAATATTTATGCATCGCTGTTCTATCCATATTGCAGGGAGACAGCCATTTTCACCTTATTTATTCTAGTAGATTTTCATAAAAT
>DXEQ01000016.1 GCA_019114885.1 Candidatus Anaerobutyricum stercoripullorum | reverse complement strand
CGTTATCCGGCATCCTGCCCTGTGAAGCCCGGACTTTCCTCTCCTTAAGCCTTTCGGCGTCAAAAGGAGCGACCATTTATCCGACTCTGAATCTTTCCCATTCTAGCAAAGGGAACCGGAAAAGTCAAGGTAAGAAGTTCTTAAGGACTTTTATACTGAAAATGTGGTAAACTATTCAAAAAGCCGACACAATGTCACAGTGCCGGGACAATAAGAGTACGGAGGAAGACACATGGAAAAGAATGCAAGTATTTTAGTTGTGGATGACGATAAAGAAATCGCGGATCTGGTGGAGATCTATCTGGTCAATGACGGATATAAAGTACTGAAGGCTTCGGACGGAGAGCAGTGCCTCTCCATGCTGGCGGAGCACCCGGAGATCCGGATGCTCATCCTGGATATCATGATGCCGGGCATTGACGGTCTGGAAGTGTGCCGCACCATAAGGAAGACCAGCAACATCCCGATCCTGATTCTCTCGGCCAAGGCAGAGGATATGGATAAGATCGTGGGATTCGGAACCGGAGCGGATGATTATCTCACGAAGCCGTTCCACCCGCTGGAGCTTCTGGCGCGGGTGAAGTCCCAGATGAAGCGCTATACTTCCATCGAACCGGAGAAGGACAGAGGAACGGACAAAAAAGAAGAGATTGAGATCCAGAATCTGACGATCAACAAGGCGGCCCATGTGGTAAAGAAGAACGGAGAGGAGATCGCCCTGACACCGATTGAGTTTGATATCCTCTATCTGCTGGCGTCCAACAGAGACCGGGTGTTCAGCACAGACGAGATCTTCGAGCGGGTGTGGAATGAGAAGGTCTACGAGGTCAATAACACGGTCATGGTGCACATCCGTCGACTTCGGGAGAAGATTGAGGATAATTCCAGAAGCCCGAAGATCCTGAAAACCGTATGGGGGGTTGGCTACAAAATTGAAGGTTAAAAAGTTTAAAAGCTTCCGGTTTAAGATGGTGCTCTACATGTTTTTGAGCGTCCTGGCGACATTTCTCACAGAGGCGCTCATCTTTGCCGGCATCTATTTCTACGAGACAGAGATTCTGGCGGGAGAATACCGGCAGGTCTGGGGAGCTTCCGGCCAGGGCAGACTGGCGGTGGACATGCTCACCATATCAGAATCGGCGTCATTGGATATTCTGGTGATTCTCATATTCACCATGCTGCTTCTGATCATGTATTTTATTCTCATTTCCCATAATTTTGTCACATATGTCCGCGAGATCATCAGCGGGGTGGAGAAGATGAAGTCCGGCGATTTTCAGGAGCAGATCCCGGTGAAGGGAGAGGACGAGTTCTCGGAGATCGCCTACTCCATCAATGAAATGTGCAGGAACCTTTCCGAGACACTGGAGGCTCAGAAAGAGACGGAGAAGACCAAGGATGAGCTGATCACCAATGTGGCGCACGATCTTCGGACGCCGCTCACCTCGATCCTCGGCTATCTGGACCTTCTGTCCCAGGGGGATTTTCTGACGGAAGATCAGAAACAGAAATATCTGGGCATCGTTTCTTCCAAGGCGAGACAGCTGGAGACACTGGTCAAAGATCTGTTTGACTATACCCGCTATGACCGGGATAAGGTGAAGATCAAAAAGGAGATTCTGGATTTGAATCTTTTTATGCCGCAGATTGTGGATGAATTCTATCCGAGTCTGATGGAACACGGACTCACCTGCCGGACGGAGTTCTATGAGGGAGCCCTGAATATCGAGGGCAACGGAGAGCTCCTTGCCCGGGCCATCGGCAACCTGATGTCCAACGCCATCAAGTACGGCGCGGAGGGTAAGGTAATCGAGGTGAAGACCGGCCGCCTGGAGAATAAGGTCTTTGTGGCTGTCATCAATTACGGCAAGGTGATTCCGGCAGAGAAGCTGCACAAGATTTTTGACAAGTTTTACCGGGTGGAGTCTTCCCGTTCCTTAAAGACCGGCGGAACCGGTCTGGGATTGGCCATTGCCAAAAATATCGTGAATCTTCACAACGGCAATATCTGGGCCACCAGCGACGAGTACGGTACCCGTTTTCAGATCGAGCTTCCCGTGGTGGCGCCTTATTCCGGCAGTCGAAAATAGCATGACCGGAGAAACATTTTGTGCCGTGAGAAAAGCGGGACAAGACAGCAGATCACATGGGAGTCAGATGAGGAACAGTTATGCTCAATGATTTATTTCGCACATACAAAAAAATAATTATTCTTGTTTTGATCATTCTGTGTATGATTATTTTCTGGTTCTACGGATGCCACCGGCAGCAGCATGTCAGCGAGAGCGGGCAGACATGGGAGAAAGAGGAACTGTCCGGAGGAGGAAGCGGGTATCATTTTCAGACAGAGCTTCTGTCCGGCGATGTGGTTTTTGGCACAAAAGGGTATCTGCCGCAGGGCAGGACGCTTCCGGTGCGGGTGAACGTGGCCTCCGGGGAACAGGACTTTACAGGAACGCTGAAGATCACCCTTCCGGGCGCGGATAACGAGGGCGTCTCCTATCAGTCGGCGGTCTATTGTCGACAGGGCGCCGACAGCCGGGTGGAGATGGAAGTCCCGGACCTGGGCAGCGCATCCTATTTTTATTTTGAGATACTGGATTCTTTCGGAACGGTGGTGTTCTCGGAGAAGGTGCAGACCAGAGAGAATGAGGAACTGGCCGGCGCCCGGGAGATTTATGTCGGAGTTTTGTCAGACCGGTACTCCGATCTGGAATACATGGATGACCTGGATCTGGAGATCAACGGGGAGATGGCGGCAGTCCGCCTGATCCGTTTTCAGGCTGACGACTTTCCGACAGATGAAAAAGAGCTGGGCGCTCTCTCCGGTATGCTGATCGATACCTTTGATCTGTCGGCTTTTTCCGGACAGCAGATAGAGTGCCTGACTGACTGGGTGCGGTCAGGCGGCAGTCTGTTTGTGGGAACGGGAGAAGGAGGAGAGAAAGTCCTTCCGGCGCTCTATCAGCTGCTGAAGATCCGGATGAACGGCGCGGAAGAAGTGTCCTATTCTTTTTCCAGCGACCTGTCCCGGGCCGGCAGTGCCAGGCTGTACTCGGCCCGTCTGGATTTTAAGAGAGAAAATGAATGGGAGAGCCTTTCCTTTTCCTCCCCGGCCTGCGTTCATCAGAAAGAGTACGGCGAGGGAAAGATCTCGGTGTGTACCTTCAGTCTCACGGATGAGACTTTCCGGCAGTGGACCGGCCGGGAAGAGGTGCTGTGGCAGATCTTTCATGAGGAACTGGAACAGGAGGCGGGCGGCGCCTGGGTGGAGGACGCCAGTCTCTGGTATATCAAAAAGGCGCTCTACGCCTTCATGAACGGGCGGCGGCCCAACACATTTTATTATGGACTGTTTTTTATCATCTACGTGGGTGTGCTCGTGTTCTTTGCCTATTACCTGCTCCGGAAGATAAAACGGAGAGAATATATATGGGGCGTGGTCCCTGTGGTGGCGATTCTTTTTACCGCCTCTCTGGCGTTTCGGCCCGACGGGGGAAGCCGGGAGACGGAGGAGAGCTTTTCCGCCATCCGCATCAACGATGCTTCCGCGGGACAGGACGATTATTACCTGCTCTACCAGGATAAGGAAGGGAAGGAAGACAGCGTGGATCTGGCTGCCAATATCGAGAAGGTGGAGCCGGTGGACTACGATTATCGGGTGGAGGATGCGGATGATTTCTCCGTGCGCAATATCACGGAAAGTTATACGATCAATAATACGAAAAATGGCTTCGATATCGCCTTTGAGGAGTCGATTCCGGGAACTTCCTATATTCTCAAATGTTCCGGCGGCTCAGCGCAGACGGACGACGCCAGCTGTTTTCTGGCTGAGATTCAGGCGGAGAATTCTTATTTTGAAGGAACGGTCAGAAATATTTCCGATCACGATTTTGAGAAGGTGGTTGTGATCCGCGGCTGCCAGTATGCGGTCCTTGACAGGCTGGACGCGGGGGAGACAGTCCGGGTGGACGAGAGCCAGGTGCGCTTCTGGACGGAGTATCAGGAGGAGAATAATGAAGAAAACGGCGATGCCTCCACCGCCACCGGCAGTCTGGTAGAGTATCTCAAACAGAGATACATGATGGGAAATGAAGATCAGAATACGCTGCTGGTCATCGGCATCACCGCAGATAACGATCTGCAGCTGCTGTCCGGAAAAAGTGCGGTGGGCAATCATCTGACCGCCTTCGTGAACCGGTTTGCCGTGCCGAAGATCGATGACAGCGACTGTATCATCAATATTAACCGTTATCTGAATGAAGATGGCAGGGACAGTTCCCTGCGATACAACATTCTGGAGAAAAACGAGACGCAGGCAGTGTATGTCTTTGACTCGTCAAAGCTTGTCTGGGGACTGTACCGGAACCGGGACGGTTTCGCGGGAAGTATTTATGCCTATAATTATGAGACGCAGGAGACGGAGCAGATTCTCGCGCAGGAAGATGATTATATGAACTGCGGTCAGCTGGAAGCCTACGTCTCGGATATGAATGAGATGACCCTCACCTTCTATCTGCCGGGCGGACAGAGCTACGGGGAGGCGCCGATCTTATCGCTGCTGACGAAAGATGTGGAACAATAGGAGGAAGAGCGGATGCTGGAGTTTCAGAATACTTCGATTTACCGGCGGGAAAAGAGAATACTGGACGATTTCAGCCTGAAGATTCCGGACGGGGCCATCATGGGGCTTCTGGGTTCGGACAGCAAGGCAAAGTCCATGATCCTGGCTGCCGCCAGCGGCAGTCAGGCCCCGGATTACGGGCAGATTCTTCTGGACGGGGTCTCCATCTATCAGGGGAGGAACCCGGCCTACCAGAACTTCGGTTATATGCCCCGGGAGTACGGGTTTTACGATCTGCTCCGGGTGGACGAATATTTTGAGCTGTTTTTGTCCCTCTACAAAGTCAACGGCAGATACCGGCAAAAGAGGATGGAAGAGGTGGCGGAGCTTTTTGGCATCCGGCAGTACATGAGCGCTTTTATCGCGGAACTGCCGGTGGAGATGCAGCCTTTTCTCTGTCTGGCAAAGACGGTGCTCCACGATCCGAAGTGGCTCCTTCTGGACGAGCCGTTCGAGGGACTCAATTCTGCCAGCCGTAATTCCATGATCCAGATTCTCCTGATCCTGCAGGAGCAGGGGAAGTCCATGGTGGTCAATTCTCAGATGTTTCCGGAGACCCGTGACTTTTTTACGGATGTGGCTCTGGTGGAAGACGGACGGGTTGTCGTGGAAGGAGAGACGGAGGAGATCTTTGAGACGGCACTCAAGAAAAGTCCGGTGCGGATGCATGTGCTGGCCGGTATCGAGGAAGCGCTGGCGGTGCTGAAAGAAAACGCGCTGGTGGACCGGGTGACGGTGGACGAGCAGGATGTGATCTTCCGTTTTAACGGAGGGCAAAGGGAGGAAGCGGAGCTTCTCACCGACCTGGTGGCGTCCGGCGCCTTTATCCAGAACTATATGCGCGACCGCATTAACATTGAAGAAGTTTTCCGGAGGTAGAACATGCTCAATCCCTTTTTAAAAACTGAGTGGCTGCGGGAGGGGAGAAATATCCGTCTTCCGCTGATGATCATATTTTATATCGCCATCATGGCGTTTATCATGATCCTGTTCATGGTCTTCAATGAGGAATCTTTTCAGCAGGGGTATTACTATAATACCACGACGTATCAGTATCAGTTTCTGATCATCAGTTCTTTTCAGATTCTCACGGTACTTCTGCTGACACCATTTACAGTATCAAGATTGTTTATTGTCGATAAAGAAAAAAATATGCTGGACCAGTTTGAGATGATTCCGGGTGTGTCCATCCAGTATGTGACGGCCAAGATGCTTTTAGTCCTCGCGGTGCATATCCTGCTGTATATCTCCGGCCTGCCGGTTTCCGCGCTGGCCTGCATCTACACCGGCACCAGCGGCGTCAAGCTGCTGCGGCTGGGAGCGATGATCGTTCTCTACGCTTTCTGGAGCGGAGCCATCTCCATCTTTTTTTACACGGTCTGCACAAAAAGCGTCTGGGCGTTTGCCAGTGCGTTTTTTGTACAGCTCATGTTCGGACTGGGGACGCTGGTTCTGGCGGAGCTGTTTCGAAACGGTTCCCTCATGATGAACGAGGCCGGCCGCGTGGCGCCGGAAGTGATCTTCCTCTGTCTGCTGCTTTTGTCTCTCAATCCCATCTCTTCCTA
This sequence comes from Candidatus Anaerobutyricum stercoripullorum, assembly GCA_019114885.1. Classification (GTDB taxonomy): domain Bacteria; phylum Bacillota; class Clostridia; order Lachnospirales; family Lachnospiraceae; genus Anaerobutyricum; species Anaerobutyricum stercoripullorum. Next base: position 4,002 of record DXEQ01000016.1, on the reverse strand, counting down.
CATGGGATACTATGGAAGTGTGACGGGGGATATCGGGATTTTCGGTACCTTCTGCAGCCATCTGGGTATCGATACTTCGGACAAGTGGTTCATTTTTTTGTTTTACAAGGTGTCCAGTCTGGTCTGCATTCTGATCGGCGTTTTGTTCCTGGCCCTGTCCATCTGGTATATGGAGAAACGGAGACGGACGTAAGGTGCCGGTACATTTTCCGGAAATGTATCGCAGAATGTCGGGTTGTGCGGCAAAAAGGGCTGTGGTATAATTGCACTGCGTACAGTCAAAAGAGGATGTATCGCAGTGATAAAATATAATATGCATAGATAAAGAGAGGATAATATTATGGATCTGTTGTATAGAAGCACGAGAAACAACGAGGAGACCGCAAAAGCGTCCGAGGCCATTCTCCGCGGCCTGGCCGGAGAGGGAGGCCTCTATGTGCCGGAGCGGATTCCGGCACTGGACGTAAGCATGGAGGCGCTGTCCCGGATGACGTATCAGGAGACCGCTTATGAAGTGATGAAGCTGTTTCTGACGGATTTTACGGAAGAAGAATTAAAGCACTGTATCAACAGCGCTTACGATAAGAAGTTTGACACGCCGCGGATCGCGGAGCTTGTCAAAAAGGACGGCGTGTATTTTCTGGAACTTTTCCACGGCGCCACCATCGCGTTTAAGGATATGGCGCTGTCCATCCTGCCGTATCTGCTGACCACCAGCGCGAAGAAGAATCATGTGAAGAACGAGATCGTAATCCTCACCGCCACCTCGGGCGACACGGGCAAGGCGGCGCTGGCCGGATTTGCCGATGTGCCGGGCACAAAGATCATCGTTTTCTATCCGAAACACGGAGTGAGCCCGATTCAGGAGAAGCAGATGGTGACCCAGAGAGGGGAGAATACTTACGTGATCGGTATTGAGGGTAATTTTGACGACGCCCAGACCGGTGTGAAGAAGATGTTCTCCGACGCGGCTCTGGCAGAGGAGATGGCGGCAGCGGGATATCAGTTCTCTTCTGCCAACTCCATCAATATCGGACGTCTCGTGCCGCAGGTGGTTTATTATGTGTACAGCTACGCGCGTCTGCTGGCAGAGGGAGAGATCGCCGATGGCGAGAAGATCAACGTGGTGGTTCCGACCGGTAATTTCGGTAATATTCTGGCTACGTACTATGCCAAACAGATGGGTGTGCCGATCGCGAAGCTGATCTGCGCCTCCAATGAGAATAAAGTTCTTTTTGATTTCTTCACCACGGGATGTTACGACAGGAACCGGGAGTTTATTCTCACATCCTCCCCGTCCATGGATATCCTGATCTCCAGCAACCTGGAGAGACTGATCTACCAGACTGCCGGAAGGGACGCGGAGAAAAACAGCGCTTACATGCGGGAACTTGCCGAGGGTGGACGTTATGAGATCACCGGGGAGATGCGGGAGCAGATGAAAGACTTCTGCGGCGGCTACGCCACGGAGGAAGAGACCTTTGCTGCCATTAAGAAAATGTACGAAAAGACCGGTTACATCATGGACACCCACACGGCGGTGGCGGAAAGCGTGTACGAAAAGTATGCGGCTGACACCAACGATACGACCAGGACCGTCATTGCTTCCACTGCCAGCCCGTATAAGTTTACAAGAAGCGTCATGAACGCCATCGACCCGGCATACGATACCCAGAGTGATTTTGCGCTGGTGGATGAACTTTACCGCCTGTCCGGTGTGCCGGTTCCGCAGGCCATTGAAGATATCCGCACCGCGCCGGTGCTCCACGATACCGTCTGCGGGAAAGACGAGATGTGCGCGCAGGTGAAGAAGATTCTGGGTATCCACTAGGCGGCTATCCATACTGTGATGAGATATCAGACGGCGGACGTTATCGTTTCGTGATGAGATATCAGATGGCGACAGAAGAGTTCGGAGGAAAGTATGAAAATATCTGTAACATTTCAAAATGATGTTCTTGAGATTCAGAAAAAAGGGGACGGTCTGCAGGCGGAGATCTGGCAGAAGAAGCTGGAGGATTTTGAATTTAAGAAAAATATTTCCACCGGCATGACTGTGGAGAATAAGAAGCTGCGCAAGATTCTGTTCTGGAAGCCGATTGAGGACAATATCCTCATGGTCTATACCAGAACCGGGGAGATCAAGGCCTGCTACGCGCCGAGCCGCGGCGCTTATCTGCGGGTGCTGGAGCGTGTCTGCAACGTGCAGCACATTTCCCTGACGAAGGCGGGGCTTTCCCTGCAGCTGCAGGTGGGCGTGGTCAGTGATAAGGAGCTTTCTTTCGGGGAGGCGGCCCTGGTCATCGGCGAGCGGATTCGCCAGCCTTTTGACATGCCGGTCAGCAGCAGAAGCCTCGATAAGGTGAAAAAAGACGATCCGTTTTTTATCCGGAAGTTCCATTTTGATCTGGATGAGCTGACCAGAGAGATGGAGGAGACTTCCTCCCGCTTTGATATCGCCATCAGGATCAACGGGCTTGACGTCACATTTCCTGTGAAGATCGAGGTGCCGGATGAGATTGAGAAATATCAGCATGTGCCGATGATCAGCTTCTTCCATAAAGATCATGCGGTGCAGATCAAGCACACTCTGGTGGGCAACGTACTTTTTGTATGCCGGCCGATGGAAGAGGTGGAGAAGACCCGCTCTTTCCGTTTCTGGGAGAGCGAGCCGGTGTCCGGCTGGCTGTACCGGCGGGGCAAGAAGGAAAAAGAGCGCTCAGACAAGAAAGTAAGCCTGTTTTATGAGAAGTTCTGTCAGAAAGCGGAGGAAGGCACCTTTGAGATCTTTGACATGGCGTGGAAACGGAATCCGGAGGGAGCATATTTCATCATCAATGAGAAGTCGCCGGATTACGCGAAGATCAAAGACCACCCGAACGTGGTCAAACAGTATTCAAAGAAGTATTATGAGCTGCTGTTTCGGGCCAATACGTACATTTCCACGGAGACTCCGTTCCACCTGAATGTGATCCGCTCCAATAATAAATATTACAGAAGGAGCATTGCGGAGAACACCTTCGTGTTCCTGCAGCACGGCGTCACTTACATGAAATGCCACGGCCCTAATTCTCCGTTCCTGGCCGGGCGGGAGATGGAGCCGGACTATATCGTGGTCAACAGCGAGAAGGAGAAGGCGGCCGTCCACCGCATGATGGGGATTGATGAATCCCGCATATTGAAGACGGGCATGGGAATTTTCAGCAAGATTGCGTATAAACACCTGAACGAAGATTCGGAGGATATGGCCCTCATCATGCTGACATGGAAACCGTATGAGGATAACATGGAGGATTTCACGAAGTCCACCTATTATCAGAATACGATGGCCATTTATCAGATGCTCAGGGAGTATCTCCCGGCGGAGAAGATCCGGGTGGTCATTCATCCGAAGACCGGCGCCCATCTGGAAAAGACGGAGCTGGCGCCGAGTATCTGGCGTGGCCCGATCTCAGAAGCACTGCAGACGGCCAAGCTGCTGATCACCGATTATTCATCGGTCTGCTACAACAGCTTCTATCAGGGCGGCGGCGTGGTCTTTTTCCAGGAAGATCTGAAGTTCTACGAGAAAGAAAACGGCAAGCTGATTCCGAAGGACGACGAGTATATCGGAAGAAGGACCTTCTCCCTGCCGGAGCTTAAGGCGGTGCTGGAGGAAGGATGCAGGGATGGCCGGATTCATCTGGATTACTTCCGCACGGAAGAGTTTGAGCGCCGCTATCACAGTATCAACGAGTTCTCCGACGGGAAAAATATGGAGCGGCTGTGCGAAAAGCTCATTGAGCTGGGACTGATCTGATACAATGGAGGAATAATTTCGTGAAAAAATATGATTATCTGATCGTGGGCGCGGGCCTTTTCGGCAGTGTTTTTGCCCATGAAATGACGAAAAAAGGCGCTTCCTGTCTGGTGATAGAGAAGCGGGATCATATCGGAGGCAACATTTATACCGAAGATGTGGATGGCATCCAGGTACACAAATACGGTGCTCACATTTTCCAT
>DXEQ01000142.1 GCA_019114885.1 Candidatus Anaerobutyricum stercoripullorum | reverse complement strand
AGAATTACGCGGAGGCGTTCTGTGTGCCGGAGGGCAAGGTGCTGGCCATCGGCTGTCCGCAGGCGGACTATTATTTCAGAAAACATAATGTGCAGGCCATAAGAGAGCGCCTGGAGCGGCAGTTCCCGCAGCTGAAAGGACGGAAGCTGGCACTCTATGCGCCGACCTTCCGGGACGATGAACAGAGAGACCGGGAACTGCTCTCCCATTTTGATTTTGAACGGTTTGAGAGGGAGTGCGGGGACGAATACTGCCTGGCTGTCCGCCTGCATCCGCAGATACAGTCCTCGAAGGTGCCGGAACAGGTGCCGAATCTGACCGGCTGGCCGGATGTGCGGGAGCTTCTGCTGGCGACGGATCTGCTCATCGCCGATTATTCTTCCATCGCTGTGGAATATTCCCTGCTGGAGCGTCCGATCCTGCTCTACGCTTTCGATAAAAAATGGTATCTTGACCAGGACCGGGGATTTTATTATGATTATGAAGAAACTGCGCCGGGACCGATCCTCACGACCATGGACGACCTGTGCGCCAGCGTCCGGCAGCAGAGCTGGGATATCGGGAAGGTGCGGGCCTTCGCCAGACTGCACAACGACTACTTTGACAGTCACTCCGCTCGCCGGGTGGCGGAATTCTACTTCCCGCCGGGATGCATGGGAGCGGAAGCTGCCCCGGAGGGAGCCGACGTATTAGCCGGCGGAGAAAATGTTCCGAAGGGAGCCGAAACATTTGTCAATGAAGAAAATCAACGAAAGGAAAAGATTCAGAATATGAAGATTATCGCAGGTCTGGGTAACCCGACCGATAAATATAAAGGAACAAGACACAACGTGGGATTTATGGCCATCGACAAGCTCAGCGAGGCGCTGGGCATCGCCGTAAATCAGCACAAGCACAAAGCCATGACCGGCAGCGGGTTTATTGCGGGTCAGCGGGTGCTGCTCATGAAGCCCCTGACTTACATGAATCTGAGCGGAGAGAGCATCCGCGCGGCAGCGGACTTTTACAAGGTGGAGCCGGAGGATATCCTTATTATCTATGATGATATCAGTCTGGACCCGGGGATGCTGCGCATCCGGAAGAAAGGCAGCGCCGGCGGGCATAATGGAATCAAGAGCATCATCAGCCATCTGGGCTGCGATACATTTCCTCGCATCCGGGTGGGCATCGGCGGAGAGAAACATCCGGGGCAGGATCTGGCCGACTATGTGCTGGGACATTTCTCCGGCGAAGAGAAGGAGAAGCTGGATGAGGCTCTGGAAAATGTGGTGAAGGCCGCGGAGCTCATCGCCATGGACGAGATTGACGAGGCCATGAACCGTTACAGTGTGGGAAAGAAAAAGAGAGCAAAGAAAAATGAAGAGGTGTAACTGTGGGGGTATTAGCGGAACCGCTGCGGCGGCTGAGTGAATATCGGGAAATAGAAAAAAATCAGAAAGAGGGCCGGTATCCTGTGGGGATCACCGGCTGTGTGGACTCCCAGAAAGGCCATTTTATCGCCTATCTGGGAGAAAAAGCGCCCTGCCGTCTGGTCGTGACCTGGAAAGAGGAAAAGGCCAGGGAAATGTACGAGGATCTGAGCTTTTTTGACCGGAACACCATGCACTATCCGTCCAAGGATATTCTGTTTTACAGCGCGGACGTGCACAGCAACCATACGGCCATGAAGCGTATGCGGGTGCTGAAACGTGTGGCGGAGAAGGAGCCGCTGACCATCGTTCTCTGCTTTGACGTACTCATGGAAAAAATGATTCCGCCGGAGGCGTTTCAGGAAGCCAGTCTGACCATCGATCTGGATTCGGTCATAAAAACCGACGAGCTTCGGAGGACTCTGGTGGAGATGGGATACCAGAGCAGCGGACTGGTGGAAGGCCCGGGCGAGTTTTCTGTGCGGGGCGACATTGTGGACATTTTCCCGCTGACAGAGGAAAGTCCTGTCCGCATTGAGCTGTGGGGCGATGAGATTGATTCCATGCGCTCCTTCGATGTGGAGAGCCAGAGAAGCATCGAGAATCTGGACGAGGTGCGCATTTATCCGGCATCGGAAATGATTCTTCCTCAGGACAGAATGCCGGAGGCCATCCGGCGGATGAAGGAGGAATACACCCGGCAGGCAGAAGTATTTAAAAAAGAGAAGAAACGTCAGGAAAAGGAACGACTTCGGAAAATGGTTGAAGCGACAGAAGATGAACTCTCTTCCCTGGGCACCGCAGCCGGAAGTGAAACTCTGCTGTCGTATTTTTATGAGAAAACAGCGTCGTTTCTGGATTATCTGCCGGAAGATACGATGATTTTCATTGACGAGCCTCATCGGGTGGAGGAGAAAGGCAGAACCAATGAGCAGGAGTTTTCCCTGTCCATGCAGAGCCGTCTGGAAGGCGGCTACGTACTGCCGTCCCAGGCAGGTCTGCTCTACGGCTGTGAGGAGACGGTTTTCCGCATCCTGCAGCGCCCGACGCTGCTGCTGTCCGGCATGATACAGCAGTATGAGCTGTTCAAACCGAAAGAGTCGGTGCATATAGAGGCCAAATCCATTTATTCGTACAATAACAGCTTTGACCAGCTCATCAAGGATCTGCAGCACTGGTGCAGGGAGAAATATGAGATCATGCTCATGTCCGCCTCAGCCACCCGTGCCAGAAGACTGGCGGAGGATATCCGTGAGGAGGGACTTCTGGCTTATTTTGTCGACGACTATGAGCGGGAAATGCATCCGGGCGAGGTGATGGTCACCACCGGACGGCTGAACAGTGGTTTTGAATACCCGGCCATCAAGTTTGTGGTCCTGTCGGAGAAGGACATTTTCAAGGAGCGCAGACAGAAGAGCCGGAAGAAAAAGAGTCAGTACAGCGGCCAGAAAATCCGCTCCCTTGCCGATATTTCCATCGGGGATTATGTGGTTCACGAGAAATACGGCCTCGGCATTTACCGGGGTATGGAGCAGATTGAGACCGACGGTGTGGCGAAGGACTATATCAATATCGAATACAAGGATTCCAGCAACCTGTTTATCCCGGCGTCCCAGCTGGAGATCATCCAGAAATACGCCGGCATGGGAGCGAAGAAACCGAAGCTTAACAAGCTGGGAGGAAATGAGTGGGAGAAAACCAAGTCGAGAGTCCGTTCTCAGGTACAGATTGCGGCCAGGGATCTGGTGGAGCTTTACGCCCAGCGGCAGGCCAGGGAAGGCTACGCCTACGGCCCGGATACCGTCTGGCAGACGGAGTTTGAAGAACTGTTTCCGTACGAGGAGACGGAGGATCAGCTTACCGCCATCGAGGACACTAAGCGGGATATGGAGAGCCATAAGATCATGGACCGGCTCATCTGCGGCGATGTGGGTTACGGCAAGACGGAAATCGCCATCCGGGCGGCTTTCAAGGCGGTCATGGAGAGCAAACAGGTGGTGTACCTGGTGCCGACCACCATTCTTGCCCAGCAGCATTATAATTCTTTTGTGGAGCGTATGAAGCATTATCCGATAAAAATCTGCATGTTATCCCGTTTCTGTACGCCAAAGGAGACAAAGCAGATTCAGGACGCGTTGAAAAAGGGAACCATGGATATTGTGATCGGCACCCACAAGG
>DXEQ01000141.1 GCA_019114885.1 Candidatus Anaerobutyricum stercoripullorum | reverse complement strand
TCTTTTACAACGTCACTTTCATGAAAAAAAGAAAAGATTTCATCCGCGACCCTGGCGGTGATCCCCTCGGCCTTCATAAGTTCATCCGGGGACGCCTGACGGATTTTATCAATATCTTTAAAATAACGCATGAGCGCTTTCCTTCTCGCCGGGCCGACGCCCTTGATATCGTCAAGAACCGAATGTACCTGTCCCTTGCTCCTCAGACTCTTATGATATTCTATGGCAAAGCGATGAGCTTCATCCTGCAGGCGGGTAATCATCCGGAACGCCTCGGAATTCTTTGGAAACTGGATGATCTCATTATTGTAATACAGCCCTCTTGTCCGATGATAATCGTCCTTCACCATACCGCAGACCGGAATGGAAAGTCCCAGATCATCAAGCACCTTGAGCGCCACATTGACCTGCCCCTTTCCGCCGTCCATCATGAGAATATCCGGAAAACGGGTGAAGCTTCCCAGCGACGGGTCAAGCCCCTTCTCCGAGCGCTCCGCCGTCTCGCGAATTCCATGGGAAAACCGGCGCGTGAGCGCCTCCTCCATACAGCGGTAGTCGTCCGGCCCCGCCACCGTGCGGATCTTAAACTTACGATAATCGCTCCGGCGCGCCTTGCCCTTCTCAAAAACAACCATGGACGCCACATTCTCATAACCATTGGTATTGGAGATATCGAAGGCCTCCATCCGGTTTAGGCCCCGGATGCCCAGAAGCTGTTCCAGCTCATGGACAGCGCCGATGGTCCGGTGTTCCTCTCTCTTCAATTTTTCGCTGTCCTTGATGAGAACATTCTGCGCATTTTTGTAGGCAAGCTCCATCATCTTATGTTTCGTTCCCCTCTTCGGCGTGAGGAAGGAAACCTTGCCGCCCCGCTTATCTGACAGCCATTTTTCGAGAATCTCCGTGTCCGGCACCTCTTCCTGCAGAAGAATCTCCCTCGGGATAAACGGCGTTCCCATGTAAAACTGCTTCACGAAATCCATGAGAATCTCGCTTTTCTCGCTGTCCCCGATGCCGCCCATGTGGAAATGGTCTCTCCCCAGCAGCTTGCCGTTGCGGATAAAAAAGATGGCAACTACCGCCTCGTCGCCCGCCTTCGCCAGCGCGATGATATCCCGGTCGTCTCCGCCGGTGTCGTTGATCTTCTGTTTCTCCCCGATACGCTTCACGCTGTTCATCAGGTCCCGGTACTCCGCCGCATCCTCAAACTCCATGGCCGCCGACGCCGCCAGCATCTTTTCCTCCAGATCTTTCAGAATCTTTTTATCGTCGCCGTTCAAGAAACGCAGCGCCTGCTCCACATTTTCCCGGTACTGTTCCTTGGAAATGTATCCCTGGCAGGGCGCGTCGCACTGCCTGATCTGATGATAAAGACACGGCCGTTCCTTACCGATATCCCTTGGCAGAACCCGGCTGCAATTCCGTATCTTATAGACCTTGTGCATCAGTTCTATGGTCTCCTTCACAGCCCCCGCGCTGGTATACGGTCCGAAATACTTCGATTTATCCCTCTTTACATTTCTGCAGAATAAAATCCTTGGATAATCTTCCTGCACCGTCACCCGGATGTATGGATAGCTCTTGTCATCCTTAAGCATGGTGTTGTAGTGAGGTCTGTGCTCTTTGATGAGGTTGCACTCGAGAACCAGAGCTTCCAGCTCCGAGTCCGTAATAATATATTCAAAATATGCGATATGTGAAACCATGTGTTCAATCTTCACACTCCGCTTATAGCTGCTCTGAAAATACTGCCGCACCCGGTTTTTGAGAATCCGCGCCTTGCCCACATAAATAATCTCGTCCTGGGCATTGTGCATCAGATACACCCCCGGCTTGGCAGGGAGCTTTTTCAGCTCTTCCTGTATATCAAACATGGCAGCCTCCTTTCCCGTCTTTGTTTCTGTATCATAACACAAAAATTCCCGGAAATCCACGAAGAGATTCCCGGGAGCATGATTCCTTATCAATCAGTTTTTAATTTATTTTTCTTCCGGAGAAGACTGTGTGGTCTCCTGAGCGGCAGTTTCAACTGCCGGAACCTCTGCTTCCTGCGCAGGGGCTGCCGCCGCCGAAGTCTCAACTTCAGGGGCCGCAGCTGAGACTTCCACAGCACCATTCGCGGCGTCTGACGTTTGGCTTTCCGCTCCTGCCGGAACTGCTTCCTGTGCAGGGGCTTCGATTGCCGGTGCTTCCTCAGCCTTTTTAGCTTCTTCCGGTTCTTCTTTCTTATATTTGTTGAAGATATTCATGAACTCCTTGCCGGTGATCGTCTCCTTTTCCAGAAGGAAGGCGGCGATCTCGTCCATGGCATCCCGGTATTCGCGGATGATGGACACGGCTCTGTCGTAGGCGTTCTTGAGAATACCCTGTACTTCTTTATCGATGAGCGCTCCGGTAGCGTCGGAACAGTTCATCACCGGACGTCCGTCCAGATAACGGCTCTGAACAGATTCCAGGCCCATGAGCCCGAAGGTATCGGACATACCGTACTGGGTTACCATGGCGCGGGCAATCTGTGTAGCCCGCTCAATATCGTTGGATGCTCCGGTGGTCACGGAATTAAACACTACTTCCTCCGCCGCACGGCCGCCGAACAGTCCCACCAGCTCGCTGAGCATCTGCTCTTTACTCATGAGGTAACGCTCCTCCTCCGGCATCTGCATGGTGTAGCCGAGGGCGCCCATGGTTCTAGGTACGATGGTGATCTTCTGCACCGGCTCAGAATGTTTCTGCACGGCGATGGTCACCGCATGACCAACCTCATGGTAAGCCACGATCCGTTTCTCCTCGTCACCGAGGATCCGGTCTTTCTTCTCCTTACCGGCGATAACTACCTCAACGGCCTCCATGAGATCCTGCTGGGTCACTACGGAACGTCCCGCCTTAACCGCGCCGAGCGCCGCCTCGTTGACCATGTTGGCAAGGTCGGAACCCACGGCTCCGGAAGTCGCCAGGGCGATTTCCTCAAAGTCAACGGAATCATCCATGAGCACGTTCTTCGCATGTACTTTCAGAGTCTCGATTCGTCCTTTCAGATCCGGGCGCTCCACGATAACTCTCCGGTCAAAACGTCCCGGACGAAGCAGCGCCTTGTCAAGGACTTCCGGACGGTTGGTCGCCGCCAGGATGACCAGACCTTTGGAAGAATCAAAACCGTCCATCTCTGCCAGAAGGGCGTTCAGCGTCTGTTCCCGCTCGTCGTTTCCTCCGCCGTAGGCGGTATCACGGCTCTTACCGATGGCGTCCACCTCGTCGATAAAGATAATACAAGGCGCCATGGACTGGGCCTGCTTGAACAGGTCACGCACACGGGACGCGCCGACGCCGACAAACATTTCGACGAAGTCAGAACCGCTCAGAGAGAAGAACGGTACATTTGCCTCGCCGGCCACCGCCTTGGCAAGCAGCGTCTTACCGGTTCCCGGAGGGCCCACAAGGAGGGCTCCCTTCGGCAGCTTCGCGCCGATTTTTGTATATTTACCCGGATTATGAAGGAAATCCACCATCTCCGTGAGTGTCTCCTTCGCTTCATCCTGTCCCGCCACATCCGCAAATGTAACGCCGGTTTTTTTCTCCACATACACTTTGGCGTTGCTCTTGCCAACGCCTCCCATCATGCCGCCGCCTTTGCCAATGCCTCTCATCACAAAGAACATCATGGCATAGATCAGAGCGAACGGAAGAATCCATCCCACCAGCACCTGGGTCAATAACGATGAACTGGAATCATCTTCTTTCTCAAACTGTACATCCGCTGCCGCCAGCAGGCGATTTGTCAACTCCGCATCCGGGAAAATCACCGTGTAATATACGGTCTTCACCAGTGGATTCTCCTGCTCTCTCGGCTCGATGAGCACCCGGCTGTCCGTCAGCGTAACGCTCTTGACTTCATTGTTATCCAGCATGTCAATAAATTCATCATAGGTGATTTTTTCCTGTTCTCCGTTGCGGTATCGGTTCATCACAGTAGAAAAAAGCACCGTAAGCCCCAGACAGATGACCAGCATAATCAATGCCGACTTGATATTTTTCTTCTTGTTGGGGTCATTATTCTGATTATTATTATTCATTTATTCCTCTTCATTCCTCCATG
>DXEQ01000140.1 GCA_019114885.1 Candidatus Anaerobutyricum stercoripullorum | reverse complement strand
CTCAAATACATGAAAGCAAAAATCACCTATGAAGGGATGCAGCGCATTGAGCGCTATTTCATCCCAAAAGAAGCTCTGCGCGAAGCATTGCTGAATGCTCTCTGCCACAAACAATACCAGTCTGGCATACCAATTCAGATCAGTGTATATGATGACAGATTATACATTGCCAATTGCGGCAGCCTTCCCGAAAACTGGACGGTGGAAAATCTGATGCGGAAACATGCCTCCATTCCATATAATCCTGATATTGCCCATGTATTCTATCTTGCCGGATTCATCGAAAGTTGGGGACGCGGCATTGAGAAAATCTGTTCTGCCTGCCGGCAGGACAAAGTCCCTCTCCCGGAATATATGATTCATCCCGGTGATATCATGGTAAAATTTATCGCACCAGAAGACCGGACAGTCCGGCAAAACAACAGGGTGACTGATAAGGTGACTGATAGGGTGACTGATAAGGTGACTGATAAAGAACTTCAGATAATCAACCTTCTTACAGAAGATCCAGGATATACGATGGTTCAACTTGCCGAACAAATGGGAATCAGCCGCAAAACCATATCTGTTTACCTGAAAAAATTAAAAGCCTCCGGAATTATCCGCCGCGTTGGCTCTGATCGAAAAGGATATTGGGAAATACTCTAGTCCAAATCCCGTCGATCGGATTCAAATCTACGCTCTATAAAATGCACCCGCAGCACATCAGATGTCTGCGGGGTGTGGGGTTATATTATTATTTTTTCTATTTCTCCCTCATCCTAAGCCCAATCTCAAACACAAAGTGTTGTGCGTCCAACCGGTACTGCTCCAGCAGTTCCGGGCCGCAGCTGTTCGAGCCGATGCCGCTCTGGGCGTAGTCCAGACAGAGGACAGTGTACGGGGAGCGTTCCAGTTCGTAGTTGTGGGCTTTCCGGGTCAGTTCCTCCTGGGTGTACTCTGAGATCTGGAAAGAGAAGGTATCGACTTTCACCGGAACATTCTCTGCATTTTCCTCTCCCGCCGGAACAGCCGCCACAGCCACGGCGGAAAGCAAGCTGACAGGAGCTGCCACAGCGGAAAGCGCCAGGGAGCCGTTTTCGACTGTCATGTAGTCACAGCCGGTGTGGGCGCCGTTTTCCTGCGGACGAATGTAGTCTTCGTGCATGTCGCGGACGGTGCTGTGGAACAGGCCGTAATGGCTGGCCTGTCGTTTGTCCGCGTAGCTCTCCCACGGGCCGACGCCGCAATAGGTAACTGCGGTCATAGTCTGCGGCAGGAAGAGACGCAGACCAAATCGCGGCAGGAACGGGAAGTGCGGCGTGCGGGTCACATCCAGGTGCACGTCGAGACTGCCGTCGCCATACACCGTCCAGGTGGCGCGGATGTCAAGGATTCGCTGCAGATAGACTGCCGACAGGGAGAGACAACTCTCCAGTACGACCTTGTCTGTCAACAGTTTCTGTTCCTCTTTCTCCCCGGTTTCATTGTCCGCAAAATATATTTTCGTCTCGTAAGCCCGGCTCACGGTGCGATCGTAACCGGCGCGGATCCATTGTTTTTTGATATTGCGGTCGTTGTCAGTCGGGGCGCGCCAGATATTGTATTCCATTGGTCTTTCCAGCAGGTTCTGGTTATGCCAGATCATCCGGGAGAACAGGCCGGTGTGTTTGTCATAGACATAGCGCCAGTCGCGGCCGGTCAGGATGACGGAAGTATCGCCCTCCCGTATCTGTATGAGAGCCTGGTCTGCTTTTGCCGCGAAAGGAGTTTCTGTCGGCAGAAGCATCTGCTTCGCAGCCTGATTCACATTTTCCGCCGTGGTGAGGGCCACCTCGTCAAAGCCCAGACAGTATCCCGCCGGCAATACGCTGCCGGCGGTGCGGGCGGCTTCTTCTGTCAGGTAATAGTGCAGAAGCAGGGTCACCTTTCCTTTTTGCGACACAGTCAGCGGCAGGGTCAGAACACCATCTCCATGCGGTGCGACGGACGGCATATCCTGAGAGTCGATTCGGCCTTCTTGCACAATTTCTCCGTCGCAGAGCATCTGCCAGCAAATGTACAGGTAGTCCGCAAGGTCCGTAAAGTCCAGATAATTGTGCAGGGTCAGGACGCCCTTTTGCTGGTCAAAAGACAGGACGCGAGCCGGGCGGTACACGTTTTTGTATTCCAGAAGGCCGGTGTGCACGCGCCGGTCCGGGTAGACCAGGCCGTCCATACAGAAGTTGCCGTCATGCGGGAACTCGCCGGAATCGCCGCCGTAGGCGTAGATTCTCCGTCCGTCCGGCGCAGTGCCGCGGTCGATGGCGTGGTCGCACCATTCCCAGACGAAGCCGCCGCAGACTCCGTCATACCGCTCCATCAGCTGGAAATAGTCCTCCAGATCGCCGGGACCGTTGCCCATGGCGTGGCAGTATTCACATAAAATGTACGGTTTCCTTCCGTCTTCGGTGAGGTACTCTTCCAGTTCCGCAAGAGACGGATACATCCGGCTGTAGAGGTCCAGATTGCTGTAATCGTATTTCCGGCTGCCGGAAGTATAGCGGGCGCTCTCGTAGTGGGTCAGGCGGGTATCGTCAAAGTCTTTCGTCCAGGCGAGCGCCGCCTCGAAGGTGCAACCGTAGGCGCACTCGTTGCCCATGGACCAGATGACGACGGACGGGCGATTCTTATCCCGCTCCACCAGAAGGCGCGCCCGGTCCACGGTGGCCTCCGTAAAATCCGGATTGTCCGCGATCACTTCATTCCAGTACTTGCTCTGCACATCCCAGTCCTCGGACTCCAGATAGCGGGCGCTGGTGCCGTGGCTCTCATTGTCGGCCTCGTCGATGACATAAAAGCCCATCCGGTCGTACAGTTCATAAAAATGTGGCGCGTTTGGATAATGACTAGTGCGGATGGCGTTGATATTGTGCTGTTTCATGAGGGTCAGATCCTTCATGATCTGCTCCTGACTGATGACGAATCCGGTCACCGGGTCACTGTCGTGGCGGTTCACGCCACGAAACTTCACCTTCTGCCCGTTGATACGGAGTACATTTCCTTCCACATGAATCTCCCGGAATCCCACATGGTCGGTGATCACCTCCCGGGACGTTCCGTTCATCGTCTCATATATGATCGTATACAGGTACGGATCCTCCGCGCTCCAAAGGTGTGGATTCTTTATCTCCATGTGAAGCTTTCCATCCACCGTCTGTCGCTCCGCCGCCACACTGCCGTCGGCGTCCAGCAGGCAGCAGAACACCGGAACCGTCTGATCAAAGAATCGGAATGTAATATCCACCGTTCCTGTACATTGTTTCCCGCTGCGCGAATATTCTTCCGAAACCGGCGCGTCTTCCTCCTCTGCCGATTCCCGGTCACTCTCCTCCGACGCGTCCTCCCATACCGGCGCCGCCTTCAAAAAGTAGTCAAAGATTCCCTGCTTTGGCCGCAGCAAGAGATATACATCCCGGAAAATGCCACTCATGCGGAACTTATCCTGGGACTCCAGATAGCTGCCGTCGCACCATTTGAGGACGAGGACAGCCAGCACATTTTCTCCATCCCGCAAATGTTCTGTTACCCGAAACTCGCTGGTGCTGTGCGACACCTGACTGTAGCCCACAAAGGAACCATTGAGCCAGACATAGAAACAGGAATCCACCCCTTCAAAGTTCAGATACGCCTCCGGCGCGTCCATTTGTTTCTCATATTCAAATCTGTAAATGTATGCTCCGCACGGATTCTCGTACGGCACGTAAGGAGGATCCATCGGGAACGGATAGCGGATGTTGGAATACTGATGACGGTCGCAGCCGTAATTCTGCCAGACGTCCGGAACCGGAATCTCGCCGAATCCTTCCGCCGGATATTCCTCCTCATAGAACTTCTCTTTCAGATCATAGATGCTCTCATAATATCGAAACTGCCAGTTCCCGTTCAGCAGGATAAACCGGTCCGAATTCTGGCGCTTCTCTCCCACCGTGTCCATGGACTCTGACGCCGGGATATAGTAAGCCCGGTTCGGCATGGTATTTACATGCAATGTATGCAGATCTTCATAGTATTTTGGAATAATCATGTCTCCTCCTTGTCGCCGCAATAATGACTTTTTCTTTTCTTTCAAAAGAAACTCATATACTGTATTTACACAAATCATCCTAACGATTCTTCTCC
>DXEQ01000015.1 GCA_019114885.1 Candidatus Anaerobutyricum stercoripullorum | reverse complement strand
AGGAACAGGCGGGAGAGATCCTGCACTCCGGGCAAGAATAACAAGAACATACCGACACCCTTGAGGACTGACAGAAGATAATACGAAGATACAGGGGCGGTCCGGCGGCCGTGGGGTTTTGCGGGCTGCTTCATGGCAGAAGTGCAGAAAGGAAGGATGAATATGGCAATTTTTACTGGCGCTGGTGTGGCGATCGCGACACCGTTTGATGAGAACTACAATATTGACTATGACAGCTTTGGCAAGCTGATCGATTTTCAGATCGAGAACAAGACAGACGCCATCATTGTATGCGGTACGACAGGCGAGGCTTCCACATTGAATCATGAGGAGCATATCGCGGCCATCCGTTATTGTGTGAATCGTACCAACAAGAGAGTGCCGGTAATTGCCGGAACCGGTTCCAACGATTCCAGGACGGCTTCCTGGCTGACCCATCAGGCAGAGCTGGCCGGAGCGGATGCGGCTCTCGTTGTGACTCCGTATTATAATAAGGCGACACAGAAAGGTCTCATCGACCATTATTCTTATGTGGCAAGACATACGAATCTGCCGATGATCTTATATAATATCCCGAGCCGTACCGGCTGTAAGATCAATGCGGATACGATGGCATACATGGTAAAGAACATTGACAATGTGGTCGGAGTCAAGGACGCAGTGGGTGATGTGACTTATACGGCACAGCTCATGTATGAGACGCAGGGAGATATCGATGTTTATTCCGGCAATGACGATATGATCGTTCCGATGATGTCTCTCGGAGCAAAAGGTGTGATCTCCGTCCTGTCCAATATCGCTCCGGAGGATACACATAACATCTGTGCGGAATATATGGCAGGAAATGTAGAGAAGAGCCGCAAGCTGCAGCTGAAATATCTGGAACTGATTCACGCGCTGTTCTGCGAGGTGAACCCGATTCCGGTTAAGAAGGCTCTGGAGCTCATGGGTATCTGCGGACCACATTTAAGACGTCCTCTGACCGAGATGGAGCCGGTCAACGCAGAGCGCCTCAAAAAGGCAATGACAGAAGTGGGAATTCTGTAAAGACGGCTGCTGTGTGTCTGCGGCGGCTCTTTGGCGGTGCGCGGACATTCTGGAGAATATAAGAAAACAGAGAGGCCGGTTTTTACCGGCCTTTTTCACTGAAAGCAGAAAGTGAGGAATAGACATGACAAAGATATTAATGTATGGATGCAACGGGTATATGGGCCATGTGATCTGTGACCTGATCAAAGATATGGATAATGCAGAGGTAGCGGCAGGTGTGGACGTGACGGTCGGAGATCAAAGAGAGTTTCCGGTGTTTACCTCCCTTGATGAAGTAAATGTACCGGTGGACGTGATCATTGATTTTTCCGCCGCTCCTGCGGTGGACGCTGTGCTCGATTACGCAGCGGAGCATAAGATTCCTCTGGTGGAGTGCACCACCGGACTGAGTGAGGAACAGCTCGCCCATCTGAAGGATGCCAGTCAGAAGACGGCAGTTCTTCGCTCTGCCAACATGTCTCTCGGCATCAATACGCTGCTCAAGATGGTGAAGACAGCGGCGAAGGTGCTGGGTGAGGCAGGTTTTGATATTGATATTGTGGAGAAGCATCACAGAAGAAAGCTGGATGCGCCGTCCGGCACTGCCCTGGCGCTGGCGGACTCCATCAACGAGGCCAGCGATGGCAGATACACCTATACCTTTGACCGCAGCCAGCGCAGAATGCAGCGCCCGGCGGACGAGATCGGCATCTCCGCTGTCCGCGGCGGCACCATCGTCGGTGAGCATGAGATTATCTTCGCCGGCACGGATGAGGTGATCGAGTTTAAGCATACCGCCTATTCCAGAGCAGTATTTGGAAAAGGCGCCATCGAGGCGGCCCTCTATCTGGCAGGCAGACCGGCCGGTCTTTATGATATGAGCGACGTCATTGACGGAGCGCAGTAGATTCCGGCAGACTGTCTTTAAGACAGAGAGCGCCCCATCCCACGGAAGGGTTGGGATATTCGGAGAATGCAGGCAGAGGCCTTGCTCCTTTCTGGAGCAGGGCCTTTATTTTTTCGCCATACAGGAAAAGGTCCCGCCCCTGAACGATGCCGTATTCCATGAGCAGGGAGGCGGCGCCGCTCACAAAAGGAGCGGCCATGGAAGTGCCGCTTTTGATGCTGTAGCCTCCGCCCGGTGCAGTACTCAGTATGTTGACGGCCGGAGCGGTCAGGTCCGGCTTGTCGGAGACCGGTCCGCGAAGAAATCCTCTGCCGGAAAAAGAGGCGAAGGTATCTGTGGTACTGTCATAGCCGCTGACACTGATTACATTTGCTGCGGTGGAAGGGATGGTCAGCGTCCCGTCGACGGAAGGGGACAGGAAGCCGGTGGCCGCGTTGGTTGCCTCTCGGGAAGGAAGCCACAGATTCACGGAGCCGCTCACGACGGATTCGGCCTGAATATGAAACTGCCAGACTCCGGACGAGAGAGAAAGGCCGGATGCGGCGGGAAGGAGGACGAGAAACAGTTCCTGCAGTGACTGATACGGGGTGGGATCGCTGATGATCAGCCGGATTAGATTGTTGCCCAGTGAGAAGCGATAGATGCCCGCCCTGCCTGGAATCAGGATTTCTCCGCTGCCGTCAGGCGGCGACAGCCGGTAAGTAAATGTGTCGCCGTAATGTTTAAAAAGCTGAAGATAGAGGCTGTTTTCCCCGGGGGCCACGCTGAACGGCACGGCGTTCCGGGTGTCCTCCGACACTTGTACATGACTGTGCCGCCGGGAAATCCCTTCATTGCCGGTGGCGGTGACCACAACATTTTTGCCGTAAAAGATACAGTTATTCAGGTAGCGCTCCATGAGGCCGCTGCCGTCATGGGGCCCGTCATTGGAACCGTAGCTGATATTTATGGACAGAGGGAGAGCCGCGTCGGAGGCGAACCGGACGACGTAGTCCACCGCCATCATCAGATTGGCGTAATCCGTGAAGACGGAATCGGCGTCATTTTTTAGTTTGACCACGAGGAGAGAGGATTCCGGGGCGGCACCGCGGTTCCTTCCCCCGCTGGCCCGGCCATTTCCGGCGCAGATGCCGGCAATATGGGTGCCGTGGCCGGAAAAATCGGCGGAAGGTTCCGGCAGCGGGGCTTCTGTTGCTGGCACGGATACCGTCTGCCCGCCCGCAGACCCGCTGCCCGCAGACCCGTCGTCCGCGGCCGTATCGGGCGCGGCTGTCCCGTCCGACGGCACAGATACCGTCTGCTCACCCGGCGCCCCGCCATCCGCGGCCCCGCCGTCCGTGGCCATATCGGGCGCGACTGTCCCGTCCGACGGCACAGATACCGGCAGCTCACCCGGCGTTCCACCGCCTGGAGCCCCACTGCCCGCGGCGGCTGTCAACAGTCGGTCCAGTTCTTCTCTGGAGAAAATCCGCCCGACGCCGTAGCGATTCATGCCGTCGTAATCCAGAGTCTGATCCCAGTATGTGAGAATTCTGGTGGCGCCGTCCGCGGTACAAAAGTCCGGATGACGATAATCCACGCCCGAATCCAGGATAGCGATGGCGGTTCCCCTGCCGGTGAGCGTTCCGCCGTCTTCCCCTGTGGCGAGGGAGCTGCCTGTGGCGAGGGAGCTGCCCGTGGCGAGGGAGCCGCCTGGTCCGGGCGAGACGGTCCTGTCCGGTTCGTCGGAATCATCCGGGCTGATCAGCGTGCCTGGTCCGGGCGAAACGGCCCAGTCCGGCTCGTCGGAATCATCCGGGCCGATCAGCGTGCCTGGTCCGGGCGAAACGGTCCTGTCCGGCTCGTCGGAATCATCCGGGCCGATCAGCGTGCCGGAGCCGGGAAGAACCGGCAGGACCGTGTCCATGCAGGACTCCGCGATTCCGGTGATCGCCTCCTCGTAAAGGGGGTGGGAGAGTTCCAGATAGAGGACCTGCGGGAAAACGAGGAGCGCGGGAATCTTCTCCGCCGGAATCCGGATGACGGCGTAGCTGCCGAGAAGCGGGACGATGGAGACCGGCAGAGCCGCCTCAATCTCGTCGAGCGAACCATGATAGAGCAGGAGTAATGTCCAGATCCGGCTGCCCGGATCGTAGCCGGAGCGCAGCACCGCATTGCGCATCCTTTCTTCCTCCGGCAGGGAGAGCGCCAGCGATAATTCGGAATCCAGTTTTTGTTCCATGGATGGTACTCCTTTTCATAAACGCGATCTTATCCCAATCTATGCGTTTCGCCGGGAATATAGTATGCCGCGATTCTTTTTGGCTGTGTCATCCGGCAGGAACGCACCCGGAGCAAAAAACTGCCGGATAATCCTACCCTTTTCGTTACGTCTGTCCTCATTTTTGTTGTGCTTTCTACTGTAAAGTGGTACTATTCAACAGGGCACAGACCGCAGAGACCCCGCGGGCAAAGGCGCCGCTTCACGGGAAAAACCCCGCAGGCAGGTTGCTGTTCCACGGGGTAAGATCCCGCGGGCAAAGGCGCCGTTTTGCGGGATGGAAATTCACAGGAGGAAAAGAAAATGAAGGCAGTCATTCAGTTGGTTTCAAAAGCTTCTGTCACCGTTGAACAGAAGGAAAAAAGAGAGATCGGACCCGGTTATGTCATTCTTCTCGGCGTGGCAGAGGGAGACACGGAAGAGATCATGAAGAAGATGGTAAAGAAGATCATAGATTTGCGCCTGTTTCAGGATGAAAACGGAAAGACCAATCTTTCCATCGAAGATATCGGAGGAGAACTTCTGGTGGTTTCCCAGTTTACGTTGCTGGCGGACTGCAGGAAGGGACGTCGCCCGAGCTTTATCAAGGCGGGCAATCCGGCAGAGGCGGAGAAAATGTACCGAGAGTTCATTGAAGAGTGTAAAAAGAGAGTACAGACAGTGAAACACGGGGAATTCGGGGCTTACATGCAGGTGGAGTTAATTAATGACGGGCCGTTTACCATCGTTTTGGACAGTGACGAGCTGTGAGAGAATACATTTGCTGAAAAATGAATTCTTCACGCAAAAAACTTGCATTTTGTATGCAATTTACTATATAATACCTGTGGTGAAGTGAAAGTGCCGGCAGGAACCGGATTTTGGCCGCAGACAGCGGCAAAGAAGGCGACTGCGCGGATTTTGACACAGAAAGTCACAAGAAAGGAGACTATCATGGATAAGATAAAGATGACGACTCCCCTCGTTGAGATGGACGGAGATGAGATGACCAGAATCCTCTGGAAGATGATCAAGGACGAACTGCTGCTGCCGTTCGTTGACTTAAAGACAGAATATTACGATCTGGGACTGGAACACAGAGATGAGACCGGAGACCAGGTGACCATAGATTCCGCCAACGCGGCCAAGAAGTACGGCGTTGCCGTAAAATGCGCCACCATCACGCCGAACGCGGCCAGAATGGACGAATACAATCTGAAAGAAATGTACAAAAGCCCGAACGGCACCATCCGTGCCATCCTGGACGGCACCGTATTCCGTGCCCCGATCGTGGTAAAGGGCATTGAGCCTACGGTAAAGACCTGGAAAAAGCCGATCACCATCGCCAGACATGCTTACGGCGACGTGTATAAGGCGTCCGAGATGAAGATTCCGGGACCGGGAAAAGCAGAACTGGTATTTACCGGCGAGGACGGACAGGAAGTCCGCGAACTCATTCACGAATTTGACGGTCCGGGTATCCTCCAGGGTATGCACAATCTGGAAAGCTCCATCAGCAGCTTTGCCCGCTCCTGTTTTAACTACGCGCTGGAGACAAAACAGGATCTGTGGTTCGCCACAAAAGACACGATTTCCAAGAAATATGACCATACATTTAAGGACATTTTCCAGGACATCTTTGATAAAGAATATAAAGAGAAGTTTGACGAGGCCGGCATCGAGTATTTCTATACGCTGATCGATGACGCCGTGGCCAGAGTCATCCGCTCCGAGGGCGGTTATATCTGGGCCTGCAAGAACTACGACGGCGACGTCATGAGCGATATGGTGGCGACAGCCTTCGGTTCCCTTGCCATGATGACATCTGTTCTGGTGGCTCCGGACGGAACCACAGAGTACGAGGCGGCGCACGGAACCGTGCAGCGTCATTATTACAAACATCTGAACGGTGAGGAGACATCCACCAACTCTGTGGCTACCATCTTTGCCTGGTCCGGTGCTCTCAGAAAGAGAGGAAGACTGGACGGCATCGACGCGCTGGTTCATTTTGCCGACGCGCTGGAAGAAGCTACCATCGAGACCATCGAGAGCGGCACCATGACAAAAGATCTGGCGCTGATCTCCACTCTGGAAAATGTAAAGGCGGTCAACAGTGAAGACTTTATCAAAGCCATCCGCGCACGCCTGGAAGAAAAATTAGCATAGTACATCACACATCGGGGGTTATCAGGAGATGAGGGTGCACATCCTATTTCCTGACGACCCCTTTGTGGCGTTTGACTTCCTTTCCGGAACATGGTAGAATGTGCCGCGGACAAAGTCCGGACTGAAGCAGAATGAAAAGAATGCAAATACAAAAAGGAAGAGGTTATGATGGAATTTAAGCCCGTAGTGGCGGAAGATAAAGATATCATTGAAAAATACATGAAACAGGTCGGTTCCAGAAGCTGTGATTTCAGCTTCGCGTCCGTGTATCTCTGGCGGGGATTTTATCACATGGAGTATGCGCTCTGTGAGGGTATGATCGTATTTCGCTCCAACGAAGAGCAGATGAGCTTCTCCTTCCCGCTGGGAGAAGGAGACCCGAAGCCGGTCATCGAGGAAGTGCTGGCATACTGTAAGGAGCGGAAGATCCGTCCGGTATTCCACAGCATTTCCAGAGGAATGGAAGAGTATCTGCAGGAACATTTTCCGGGGCAGTTTGACATAGAGTTCGACCGGGATGTGGCCGATTACATTTACGAGACACAGGCGCTCATCGAGCTGAAAGGCCGCAAATACCACGGAAAGAAGAACCATATCAACAAGTTCAACAAAATGTACGACTGGTCCTACGAGGAGATCACGCCGGACAACACAAAAGAATGTCTTGAAATGCTTGCCAGGTGGAAGCAGCAGAACTGTACACCGGAGAACCTGGAGAAACACGCGGAGATCTGTGTGTCGGAGGCGTCTCTTAAGGAGCGGGAATTCCTGGGATTAAAGGGAGGCCTGATTCGGGTGAACGGGGATGTGGCTGCCTTCGCCGTGGGCGAAAAGATCACGCCGGATACCTTCTGTGTACACATCGAAAAAGCCTTTGCCGACATACAGGGAGCCTACTCCGTGATCAACCAGCAGTTCCTCATCCATGAGGCGGCGGACTGCACCTATGTCAACCGGGAGGACGATGTGGGAGATCCGGGACTGCGTAAGGCGAAGCTGTCCTATCACCCGGCCTTTCTCGAGGAGAAGGGGATTGCCGTATATAAGGAAGCGTGAGGTGTATGACGGGGCGGGAATAACAATCTTGACAGGCCCCGAAGAACCCTGTATTATCAGATAAGAAAAGCATAAAAGGGAGGTCGTCATGAAACATTTAATTGATCCTATGGATTTATCTGTGGAAGAGATCCAGCATCTGCTGGAACTGGCGGACGATATCATCCTGCATAAGGAGAAGTATCAGGAAGTCTGCCGCCATAAAAAGCTTGCAACCTTATTTTTTGAACCAAGTACGAGAACGCGTTTGAGTTTTGAGGCAGCCATGCTGGAGCTGGGCGGCAGTGTACTTGGTTTTTCTTCGGCAGATTCCTCATCGGCCACCAAGGGCGAGAGTGTTTCAGATACAGTCCGGGTCGTATCCGGTTACGCTGATATCATCGCCATGCGCCATCCGAAAGAAGGCGCTCCGTTTGTGGCGGCTCAGAAAGTGGACATTCCGGTCATCAATGCCGGCGACGGCGGACACAATCATCCGACCCAGACGCTGACGGACCTTATGACGATCCGCCGGGAAAAGGGACGCCTCGACAACCTGACCATCGGTATGTGCGGCGATCTGAAGTTCGGACGGACGGTACATTCCCTGATCAAGGCGCTGTCCCGCTACGAGAATATCACATTTGTGATGATCTCCCCGAAGGAACTGTGTCTGCCGGAATACATCATCAAGGATGTATTTGAGAAAAAGAACATCGCTTACAAAGAAGTCCGCACCATGGAAGAAGTCATGCCGGAGCTGGATATCCTCTACATGACCCGTGTGCAGAAGGAACGTTTCTTCAACGAGGCGGATTATGTTCGTCTGAAAGACAGCTTCATCCTGGATGAGAAGAAGCTTGAGACCGCCCGGAAAGACCTCTGCATCATGCATCCGCTTCCGAGGGTCAACGAGATTGACACGAAGGTGGACGACGATCCGAGAGCCTGCTATTTCAAACAGGCCCTTTATGGCAAATATGTGAGAATGGCGCTTATTATGACTTTACTGGGGGTGAGTGCAGATGAAGATTGACAGTATCAAAAACGGTATCGTATTAGACCATATCAAGGCAGGAAAGAGCATGGAGATCTACAAATATCTGGGACTTGACAAGTTGGACTGCAGCGTGGCCATCATCAAGAACGCGGTCAGCAGCAAGATGGGCAAGAAGGATATCATCAAGATCGCCGATAATCTGGATCTCAATCTGGATGTACTGGGGTATATTGATCCGGACATCACCGTCTGCTATATCAAAGACGGCAGCATCGTCAAAAAAATGCATCTGGAACTGCCGGAGCGGATCACCAATATCATCCGATGCAAGAATCCGCGGTGTATCACCTCCGTGGAGCGTGGACTCGATCAGGTGTTCAAGCTCACGGACCGGGAGAACCGCGTCTACCGCTGTATCTACTGCGAATCCAAAAAAAGTGAATATTAATGGATATCTCCATATTTTTTTCTCCCGGTCGGGCGCGCTGCTTCGGCCGGGATTTTTTTCCTGCAAAAAGCGTGACTTTTGTAAAAAAATGATGATGAAAACGTAATAGAAATATGCTATATTATAGCATTATGGAACATTTTATAAAAAAAGATTGAGTATGAGTCGCATACAAGAGGGATAAATCATGTCATTATATGGAGAATGTTTAAGAAAATATATTGAAGAGAGCGGGATGTCCGTGAGCCGTCTGGCAAAGGAAACCGGATTCAACCGCACGCTCCTGCAAAAATACCTGTCCGGCGACCGTCTTCCAAAGACGGTACAGGAGTCCTGCCAGCTGGCAGAAGCTCTCATGTTGTCGCCGGAGAAGCAGGAAGAACTGCTGGAACAATACAACCGGAGCCGCTATGGCATCAGACAGTACGACGGATTTCTCATGATCCGGGATATTGTGCGCGGTCTGGTGGACTACCGGATGCAGTCGGCCTATGTCCGGGAATCTGCCAGACAGTCTGTAAGTCCGATATCCGGGGAAGTTGCCGGTGGCAGCGGCGCCCGGACAGCAGAGGGAGCGATGGACGCTCTGTCAGCCCGGGAACCATCGCTTGCCGGTTTTACCGGAAGCCGCGTCTGCACGGGAAGCATGGAGGTGGAGAATGCGCTGCGCGCCATGCTGCGCGCGCAGGTTGCGTCCGATGGCAGTCAGTCCTCCGACGCACAGTCCGGCGCTGCCCCGGTGGATGTTTCGCAGCTTTGTGATAAGGGAAAGATACAGATCATCTCCCAGCCGGAAGCCGGCAGTCTTTTGAAAACTGTGCTCTCCGTCTGCGCCGGTCACGATGTGAAAGTAGAGCAGATCGTCTGTCTCGATGGAGATTCACAGGAGGGAAATAATAACATCCGTACGGTGTATAATCTGATTCCCATGCTTTTTGGCAGCGTGGATTACGAGAGTTTTTACTATTATGATAAGAAGGACGCGCATATCAACAGCATGAGTCTGCTGCCAATCCTGATTCTCACTGATACCGCCGCCATGGTATGCAGTTACAGGATGGACGAAGGACTTCTTTTCACCAATGAGGAGAGCGTCCGTTTCTGCCGCAGCCAGTACCAGAGGATTAAGAGCCGGACCAGCCCGCTGACCCGCCGTTTCCGGGATGATATCACGGAGTGGTCCACTTTCATGCGGACCTTTATGACAGATCTGGTGGTGGCGGAGATCTACATCAATCCCACACCGTGCATCACCTATGGTCTGGACGAGGAGATCTTGTCAGAAGTCCTCTGTCTGGGAGAAGAGGGCAACCAGTATCTTCTCGATATCTTTGCCAGGAACAAAGACACCTTTCTGGGTGCATCCAATAAGAAAACATCCATCAACCTGTTTGAGGAAGCCGGTCTGCGCCGTTTCATGGAGACCGGACGTTCCGACGAATACCCGAGCGGCTGGTACACCCCGATTCCTGTCCCGAGCCGCCTCCGCATCCTGGAGGGCATGATCGCTCTGGCTGAGACCGGGCACATGCGCTACATTATGACCAACCCGGATCGCCTGCCGCTGGACCCGGATCTGCTGATCTACGTGGGCGAGAGCGTCGTTTTCCAGTACCATCAGGACAGCCATCTGAGCAGCTACTTTACCGTCAACGAGCACGGCGTCCGCCGCAGCTTCCGGGAGTTTATACCTTTCGCTCAGGAAAATGGCTGGATCAGCACCGGCGCCGAGACCATCCGCAGGATGAAAGAACTGCTGGAAGAGTATGCGAAGAAATGGCAATAAAATGAGCGGGTTTGTACAAAATAGGTATAAAAATGTGTGCAAAGCCACACAAAGCATACAAAACCAACATAACTATTCTGATATGTAAATTTTTTATGAACAAAATGTAAAGAAATTACGTCACAATTCCTGTCACAGGTTGTGCGATATAACCAAAAATAGTATAATGGACGCAGATAGGTTATCAGAACGGACAACCCATCATGAGATGATCTGCCTCTTGCCTGTATCTTGTGGGTACCTTTCCATGTAAGGAGGGGAATGAATAATGGAGATGTACCGCGGACGGAAGGCGGAGCTGCTGCGGCAGGGAGCGGATGATCGTACAAGCAGA
The DNA here is from genome assembly GCA_019114885.1 of Candidatus Anaerobutyricum stercoripullorum. Classification (GTDB taxonomy): domain Bacteria; phylum Bacillota; class Clostridia; order Lachnospirales; family Lachnospiraceae; genus Anaerobutyricum; species Anaerobutyricum stercoripullorum. The sequence goes on along the minus strand of DXEQ01000015.1, from coordinate 7,733 downwards.
TGTATGGAAACATGATGCAATCTGAATTGAGTGAAAGGAGAAGACTATGAGAAAGTTTTTTGTGACGGCGGCATGTCTGTGCATGCTGGCAATTCCTGTGTATGGTACGAATGTAGACGCGGCGTCAGTTCCGTGGGATTCCACCATTGAGCTGAAAGGTACGGTGAATATCGGGTCCACGGTGACGATTCCGGCACGTGTATATCATGCGGGTACACCGGAGGGTGGCTATGAAGATTCTTACTCCACTGGCGGTGTGGGCTATTATCAGATGAATGTCACTGCGGGACAGAGTTATTATATCGATTCGAAAGAGTGTGATGTGACATTCTATGACTCTGAAGGAAATAGTCCATATGGTGAACGTGATAATTATTATGCTGTAAAAAACGAGACGATTTATCTTTATTTCAGTCATTATGAGGACGAAGCAGAGCAGGCAACCATCCGGGCCGGACAGACCTTTACCGGAAATGTGACGAAGGCCGATGGATGGGGAGATAATGTTTATTATTATACCCCTTCCTTATCCGGACAGTATACGTTCCGGGTATCCTCCTCGGACGATGAGGTAAACCCGGGCCTTTACATCGGAATGATGAAGAGAGATTATTTTAGCAGTTTGAAGAGCAAGGATCTGAAATGGACTTCCGGTTTCGGGTATGAGGAGGTAACGGCCAATCTCCAGGCAGGAACTTGCTATGCGATAAACGTGTACAGTGGTGGAAACTATAATCCATACACGCTGTCTCTGACGCAGAAACCGGCTGTTTCCGTTGCCAGTGTGAAGGCGAAGAAGGCAGTCTCCAAAAAGGCGAAGAAGGCAGTGATTACCTGGAAGAAGGCCTCCGGCGTGGACGGCTATCAGGTGACCTACTCCATAAAGAAGAACTTCAAGAAGGCCAAGAGCGTCAACGTATCCGCAAAGAAGGCCAAAGTAACCTTGAAGAAGCTGAAAAGAGGAAAGAAATATTTCGTAAAAGTAAGAGCCTACAGAAATGTAGAAGGCGCACGTTATTACGGCGGCTACAGCAAGACATTGAAGGTTACGGTACGGTAAATACAGTGTGAAATCCGTGAGAAAGGAGACTATTATGAGAAAATATTTATTTCCATTGCTTGGAGTGTTATTTCTGGCAGTGTTGGCGCCGATGAGCGTGGACGCCAGACAGGCAGAGGATGCGAAGGTTGACCTGTTCTATTATTATCCTTCGACAGATGAGAATGATAATTATAAACTGACTGCTGCTGAGATGGCCGGCGCCCAGGCTATCAGCGTCGGTTCCACAGTGAACGTAGATTTCCGTGTTGATGATTTTAAAGTATACAAATTATCATTGGCGGCGAACCAGGTAGTACGGTTCAATGATGCGAAAAACGGAGAAGAACAGGGTTGGGTTTCTTACTGCTTTTATAATAGTGCAGGAGAAAGAAAATATTATTATAATGAATATACTGACGACTATGATGGAGCTGTTATTTATTCAGATAAGGCAGAGACTTACTATATTTTAGCTTATAGCAACAGTTCTGCAGTGTCTTATTTCTCCATAACAGACGCGTCGTTCAGAGAGAATGTGACTCAGAAAGCGAATAAAGGTACACAGTTTGCCTTTGTGCCGTCGGTGACGGGAGCCTATACGTTTAATGTAAAAGATTCAAATTATAAAAATGTCAGCATGAGTATCTCTGCTGTGAACGGGGAGATTACTGATTATAAAGAGACAGAAGGCAAGTATACCTCTTCCGTATCCGCCAATCTGACAGCAGGTAAAACATATATATTATCTGTATACAGTAACGGTAAGTACACCCTCACCCTCACCAAATCCGCTGCAGCGGACGCTGTGGCAGCGCAGATCGCCAGGATTGGTTCCGCCACAACATCCAACGGAGCGGCCATCGATGCGGCACGGGCAGCGTTCAACGCTTTGACTCCGGCTGAACAGAAGGCTGTTTCCAACGCAGCGACGCTGACTGCTCTGGAGAACCAGTACGCAAACCTGACCAAACCTTCCGTTGCAAAGGTTAAGATCAAAAAAGTAAAAGCAGCCAAAAAGGGTAAGAAGGCTACGGTAACCTGGAAGAAGATTTCCGGTGCAGCCGGCTATCAGGTGACTTACGGAACAAAGAAGAGTCTTAAGAAGGCCAAAACAGTTACGGTAAATGCCAGCAAGTCCAAAGCGGTCATCCGTAAGCTGAAAAACAAGAAATATTACGTGAGAGTCCGTGCATTCAAGACATACCGCGGACAGACCTTCTACGGAAGCTACAGCAAAGTAAAGAAGGTTACCATTCGATAAATAACGGTAAAAGGCCATACATCTGACCGATGAACGCATCCCGGCCTGTGGGGGACATGCCCCGCAGGCCGGGATTTTTTGCCCTGGCAAAAAATTATAAAAATCCCGCAAAAATACCCAACTCTTGCATAATGCCGGAATTTGGTGTACAATTAATTCTAATTTACCATGGAAGCCCGAAGCGGCTTTCACAACCCGGCGGCGACCGGTCTGGCCGGCCGCCGCCATGTCAGACTTGAGAAGTGTGGTGAGAGAGTATGGATGCCCAGAAACAAAAAGTAAGCAGAATGCAGAAAGAGATCAGTCAGCCAAAGGATTTTACGGATCCGGAAGTGCTCCACAACCGGTTGATAAAGGCAGTTCGTCAGTATCACCCTTCCACAGATCTATCCATGATCGAGAAGGCCTGGCACCTGGCGTGTAAGGCCCATGAGGGACAGAAGAGGAAGTCGGGAGAGCCGTATATCATCCACCCCCTTTGCGTGGGGATCATTCTGGCGGAACTGGAGCTTGACAAGGAGACCATTGTCGCCGGTATCCTTCATGACGTGGTGGAGGATACGGATTACACCCTGGATGATATCACCAGAGAGTTCAATGAGGAGGTGGCCCTTCTGGTTGACGGGGTCACGAAGCTGGGACAGCTGTCCTATTCCCATGACAAGATGGATATCCAGGCCGAGAATCTGAGAAAGATGTTTCTGGCCATGGCCAAGGACATTCGGGTGATTCTGATTAAGCTTGCCGACCGTCTGCACAATATGCGGACTCTTCAGTATATGAAGCCGGAGAAGCAGAAGGAGAAGGCCAGAGAGACCATGGATATTTATGCGCCGATCGCCCATCGGCTGGGAATTTCCAAGATCAAGATCGAGCTGGATGACCTTTCCCTGAAATATCTGGAACCGGAGATCTACGCGGAACTGGAGGAGAAGCTCAATTCCAATAAGGAAGAGCGCAAGGCTTTTGTGGACGCCATCATCGAGGAAGTGCGGTCGCATATCGAGGAGGCCGGTATCAAGGCGGAAGTGGACGGCAGGGTGAAGCATCTGTTCAGTATTTATAAGAAGATGCGCAACCAGCACAAGACACTGGACCAGATCTATGATATTTTTGCAGTCCGCATCAAGGTGGAGACCGTGCGGGACTGTTATGCGGCGCTGGGCGTTATCCATGAGATGTATAAGCCGATTCCGGGACGATTCAAAGACTATATCGCCATGCCGAAGGAGAACATGTATCAGTCGCTTCACACCACACTCATCGGTTCCTCGGGAACACCTTTTGAAGTGCAGATACGTACCTTTGAGATGCACCGTACCGCCGAGTACGGTATTGCGGCCCACTGGAAATATAAAGAGGGCGGCGGCAATATTAATAAAGAAGAAGAGAAGTTAAGCTGGCTGCGCCAGATTCTGGAATGGCAGCAGGATATGTCAGATAACCGGGAGTTTTTAGCCATGCTGAAGACGGACCTGGATCTGTTTGCCGAACAGGTATACTGTTTCACCCCGCGGGGAGATGTGAAGACTCTGCCGGCGGGCTCCGTGCCGATTGATTTCGCTTATATGATACACACGGCAGTGGGGAACAAGATGGTGGGTGCCAGAGTCAACGGACGTCAGGTGCCGATCGATTACAAGATTCAGAACGGCGACAGGGTGGAGATCATCACGTCGCAGAATTCCAACGGGCCAAGCCGGGACTGGCTCTCCATCGTGAAGAGCTCCCAGGCAAAGACCAAGATCAATCAGTGGTTCAAATCCCAGTTCAAGGAGGAGAACATTTTAAAAGGGCGCGAGCTCATTGACAAGTACAGCAAGGCGAGAGGAATCACGCTGAGCGATTACACGAAGCCGGAATACATGAAGAAGTGTATGCAGAAATACGGTCTCAAGACATGGGATTCCGTGCTGGCGGCCGTGGGACACGGCGGTTTAAAAGAAGGTCAGGTTGTCAACAAGCTGGTGGAAGAGTATGAAAAAGCACACCGTAAAGAGATGACGGACGAGCAGGCGCTCATGGAGATTTCTGAGAAAAACAGGTCCGAAAAGAAGCCGACCAAGATTCGCAAGAAATCCGGCATCACGGTGAAGGGGATTCACGACCTTTCCGTCCGCTTTTCCAAGTGCTGCAGTCCGGTGCCGGGAGACGAGATCATCGGCTTTGTCACCAGAGGCCGGGGTATTTCCATACACAGAACAGACTGCGTCAATATCCTCTGTATGCCGGAGAGCGACCGCTCCCGGCTGATCGACGCGGAGTGGGAAGTGGACGCGGTGGAGAAGGGCGGAGAGCTCTATCTCACAGAGATCTGTCTGTACGCCCATAACCGGACGGGGATTTTGCTGGACATTTCCAAGATTTTTATGGAACTTAAGGTAGATCTTAAGTCCGTCAATATCAAGACAAGCAAGCAGGAGCTGGCCACCATCTCGCTGTCTTTTGAGATCAGCGGCATTGAGGAGCTCAATCATATCATCAAGAAGCTCAGAAATGTGGAGAGCGTCATAGATATCGAGAGAAACGCCGGCTGACAGGAACACATTTTATGAAAATATTACGGAGGAATTACCAGTGGGTGAATTAAAGATCGCATGTGCCCAGCTCGGGCCTATTGATACCAATACTTACATTTTGATGGATGATGAGATTAAGGAAGCCATCATCATCGACCCGGCAGGAAGCCCGGAGGAGCTGATACATTTTCTGGAAGACAATGGATACACTCTGGACAGCGTCCTGCTGACCCATGGACATCACGACCATATCGGCGGTCTGGAGGGACTGCGGGAGCATTATGATCCGTGGAAGCTGCGGGTGTACGCCGCGAAGCCGGAACAGGAAGTGCTCATGGTCAAGGATTACAATCTGAGTCCGATGTTCGGCGGACCGGGTTACACGACTCACGCCAACATGATGATCGAGGACAAACAGATTTTTGAGGTGACCTCCAAACACAGATGCCAGTGCCTGTATACACCGGGCCATACGCTTGGAAGCTGCTGCTACTATTTTGCGGAGGAAGGCTGGCTGTTTTCCGGAGATACGCTGTTTGCCGGCAGTATCGGAAGGACGGATTTTCCGACAGGAGACGCCCGGACGCTTCTTAAGTCTCTCAACGAGACGGTGATGTCTCTGCCGGATCCGGTTGTAGTCTTCCCGGGACACGGACCGTCCACGACCATCGGGGAAGAGAGAGCCACCAATCCGTTTGTGGAAAGATAAGACGATGATATATTTGTACCAGAACGATGTAGAATACGATTACGATGTGCGGGCGATCGCTCTCGCGTTTTTTGAGCGGGAGAAGATTGTCGCCGTTTCTGAAAGTGAATTTGCCCGGCTGTCTGCCGAAGAAGAAGGAGAGGAATCAGTACGTTTTCTCTCCCTGATTTATGAAGATCGGAAGATAAGAGGAACTCTGTCCGACCGGAGCGGGAAGCGCACGGAGGAGACCATCTGCTGCGATTACCGCGATCACAAGGCGTGCCGCAATGAAGTCAGCCGCTTTCTGTACCGGCTGTTTTCCGGCTATACCGGAAGGACTCTTCTGTGGGGGATGCTCACAGGCATCCGTCCCACAAAGATTGTCATGAAGTGGATGGAAGAGGAGACTGTCGGTCCGGCGGCAAATGTACCGGGAACGGAAGCGGACGGCCCGACAGACGAGCAGCGGGCCCGGTGGGAAGAACGGTTCGCGAAAGAGTATCTGGCGGACGGGCAGAAAGCCCGTCTCTGTGTGCAGGTGGCACAGAGGGAGAAACGTTTTCTGGAGGCGCATCCCTACGAGGAGGAATACAGTCTCTATATTGGGATTCCTTTCTGTCCGACCACCTGTCTGTACTGTTCCTTTACCTCGTTTCCGGTATCCCGGTTCGGGGACCGCATGGAAGGATATCTCAAGGCCCTCACGAAGGAGCTTACCTTTGTGTCTGAAGCCTGTGCCCATAAGAGACTGACGTCTGTCTATGTGGGAGGAGGAACGCCGACGGCGCTGGACGCTTCTTCCCTCGCGTATCTGATGGAGCAGATTCACCGCCTTTTTCCGGTGGAAAGGGCCCGGGAGTTTACCGTGGAAGCCGGAAGGCCGGACAGCGTCACCGCGGAAAAGCTGCACATTTTATATGACGCCGGTGTGGGCCGGATCAGTATCAATCCGCAGACCATGCACGATGAGACTCTGCGGCTGATTGGACGAAACCACACGGTGAAACAGGTGAAAGAGGCTTTTTCTCTGGCAAGAGAGGCCGGTTTTTCCAATATCAATATGGATATGATCACGGGACTGCCGGGCGAGGACGTCACCCATGTCCGGGGAACGCTTGAGGAGATCTTTTCGATGCGTCCGGAGAGTCTCACGGTCCATTCGCTGGCGATCAAGCGGGCGGCGCACCTGAATATGGAGATGGACCGGTACCGGAGTCTTGTTAAGGGGAGCACCAATGAGATGCTGCGTCTGGTGGACGATTTCTGCGGCAGGATGGGGATGCTTCCGTATTACATGTACCGGCAGAAGAATATCCCCGGCAATCTTGAAAATATCGGATACAGTATTCCGGGAAAAGAATGTCTCTATAACATCTTGATTATGGAGGAAAAACAGGATATTATAGCCTGTGGAGCAGGCGCCTCCACCAAGTTTGTATATCCGAAGGAGAACCGGATCGAGCGCACGGAAAATGTAAAGAACATCGACCACTATGTGAATCGTATTGATGAGATGATAGAAAGAAAACGAAAGTTTCTTACAGAAAGAGGATAAGAGAATGGCATATGCTTATGGAGTCCATGATGTGGAGACGTCTCTGCAGGATTCTCTGGAAGAAGCGATCCTCCACGGGATCGTGGTCAGTAATCTGGCCTGTTTCGTGGGCAGGGAGATGAACCTGCCGGAAGAAACGTGTCACAATCTTGCAGTGGCAGGTATGGTTCACGATATCGGGAAGCTCCGGCTTCGTTCTTATGTTTATGAAGAGAAGGGGGCGAAGCTGAATATTGATGAGCTTCGTTATGTGAGGCTGCACCCTACCCTGGGATACGCCATCCTGAAAGAACACGGATATAACGAGGAAGTTCTGACCGCTGTTCTTTATCATCATGAGAACGCGGACGGGAGCGGTTATCCCAATAATCTGACAAAGGACGATATTCCTTTGTGCGCCCGCATTCTGCGGGTCTGTGACGCATTTGGAGCATTGATTGCCAACCGGGCCTACCGCAGTGCCTTTGATATAGAGACGGCAATCACGATCATGATTGAAGAAGTTAAGAATTACGACATGAAGGTGTTTTTAGCTTTTCAGAAGGTAACGCAGTCTGACGACATGTGCAGCATGCTGTTCAGTCTGGGTATCCATTAATACAGAGTAATATTAGGAGGACAGAATACTATGGCTGAGTCAATGAAAGGCCTGAAAAGGACCCATC
>DXEQ01000139.1 GCA_019114885.1 Candidatus Anaerobutyricum stercoripullorum | reverse complement strand
GCTGTCAATACGGTTCAAATCGCGATAATCCGGTTTTTGCTGTAAAATCCAGGCTGGATGTACAGATCAAATCGCGATAATCTGGATATCGCCGTAAAATCCAGACCGAGGATACAGTTTAAATCAAGATAATTTAGATATCGCTGTAAATTTGTTCCAGATGTACGGCTGAAATTGCCAGATGGCAAAAATTGCTGTTCTGTATTACATGATTTCGACTTGCTCAGACTGCTGGCCATGCAGCAAGCTTCACAAATCCCTATTTTGAATGAGAAAACCCCCTTGTTTTGTGTTATAATAGTCCCGACATCTTTTTGTGCCGGGATTTATAATGATAAGGATTCCCCTGAGATTCTTTATTATGAAAAGTCTTTCGGTGGAAAACGAATAATTTACTTTACAGGAGAGGAAAGTGTTATGAAGAAAGAAAACTGGAAGGCGCTTTTGCCGATTGGGGTATTTCTGGTGCTGTATCTGGGACTGGGAATTTTGTTTGAGTACGTGATGAAGATTCCGATGGGATTCTACAATGTTCCTATCGTGGTGTCGTTTCTGGCCGCGCTGCTGGTGGCGTGCGTGCAGAATCCGAAGCTGAACTTTGATGCGAAGCTCGCGGTGATGGCGCGGGGAGTGGGAGATAAGAATATTGTGACGATGATTCTGATCTTTCTGGCGGCCGGCGTCTTTGTGGGCGTGGTGGGCAGAAGCAGTGCGGAGAGCGTGGCTTACTGTCTGCTGTCGCTGATTCCGGTGCGGTTTGCTGTGGTGGTACTTTTTGTGGTCAGTGCCTTTGTATCGCTGGCAATGGGAACTTCCGTGGGTACGATCACGCTGCTGACACCGATTGCCGTGGCTGTGGCGGAAGCGTCCGGATTTGGCGCGGCGGCCTGCGTGGGTGCTGTGGTGGGAGGAGCCATGTTCGGAGATAATCTGTCATTTATCTCGGATACGACCATCGCGGCCTGCAACGGACAGGGATGTGCCATGAGGGATAAGTTCCGTGCTAATTTTAAGATTGCCCTGCCGGCGGCGCTGGCGGCCTGCGTGGTCATTTTTCTCATGACCGCGGGACCGGTGGAAGGCGGCCGCATTATGCAGGAGTATAATCTGGTACAGGTCATTCCGTATATTCTGGTACTGGTAGGAGGCATTGCCGGTATCAACGTGTTTGTGGTCCTTCTGATCGGTATTGTATCGGGGGCGCTGATCATGCTTGTCACAGGAAATGTAACGGCTGTCGATCTGCTGACCAATATGGGCTCCGGGGCCTCCGGGATGTATGAGACGATCATGGTGACGATTCTCGTGTCAGCTATTGGTGGCCTTATCGGAGAATACGGCGGATTTGACGCGCTGCTTAACTTTATCAAACGGGTATTTCGCAGCAGAAACGGCGGCAAGCTGGGAATCGGCCTGCTGGTGGGCGCGTTGGACATTGCTACGGCCAATAATACGGTGGCCATCGTCATGGCGAATCCGATCGCGAAGGATATGTCAGAGGAGTACGGTATCACGCCGCAGAATACGGCGTCGATTCTCGATACGTTTTCCTGTATATTCCAGGGCGTGATTCCTTACGGCGCGCAGATGCTCATCGCCCTGTCGGCGTCGGCGGAACTGGGATGCGAGCTGTCTGCCTTTGATGTGATGCCGAACCTGATCTATCCGTACATGCTGCTGATCAGTTCGCTGATCTTCATGTTTTTTGTGCCGGATAAGAAGCGGGGATAAGGCTGCCCCGAAAAATGGAAGAGCAGACCGTTTCAAAAAAACTCTTGCAATATATGTGAGGAGTAGTATAATAACATTAGTTGTAGAAGTCCTGCGGGATTTCTGCCAGATAAAGCGGGGAGCTTGCGTATCAAGCAGGCTGAGAGGAGACTGAATCGTCTCGACCCTTTACCTGATTTGGATAATGCCAACGTAGGGATATACACAGGACGAAGGATTTCGGCGGATATGTCAACATTGGCATATCCGCTTTTGCATTACAAGGAGGAAAAGAAGATGTTAGGAACCTGTCTTGACAATGTGAGAAAAAATGTACCTCTGGTACATAACATCACTAATTATGTGACGGTCAACGATGTGGCAAATGTACTGCTGGCCTGCGGCGGCAGCCCGATCATGTCCGATGAACCAAAGGACGTGGTGGACATCACATCTATCTGCGGTGGTCTGAATATCAATATCGGAACGCTCAATGAGAGAAGTATCGCAGGGATGTTTGCTGCCGGAAAGAGAGCCAATGAGCTGGACCATGTGGTTCTGCTGGATCCGGTGGGAGCGGGGGCCAGCGCTCTCCGGACAGATACGGCCGTAAAGATTATGGATGAGATTGAACTGACGGCAGTGCGGGGGAACATTTCAGAGATCAAAACGCTGGCTCTTGGCAGCGGCACCACAAAGGGTGTGGATGCTGATGTGGCTGACGCAGTGACAGAAGAGAATCTCGACGAGGCGGTTGCCTTTGCGAAAAACTTTGCCAGAAAGGCAGAGTGCATCGTGGCCATCACCGGCGCCATCGATCTGGTCAGCGATGGCGAAACGTGTTATGTGATTCGCAACGGCCGCCCGGAGATGGGCAGGATCACCGGTACCGGCTGTCAGTTATCCGGAATGATGACGGCATTTCTGGTGGCCAATCCGGAGTGTCCGGTGGAAGCGGCAGCGGCGGCAGTCTGCACCATGGGGCTGGCCGGAGAGATCGGATGGAGCCGGATGCAGGAGGGCGACGGTAATGCCACCTACCGCAACCGGATCATCGACGCCATCTACAACATGGACGGGGCCACTCTGGACAAAGGCGCCCGGTTCGAAATCAGATAGAGGGAGAAGTGCTGTCTACGGAAGATATATGGCAAATGTATTGACAGTTTAGAATCTTCGATACAGATGCCGCTGTAAACAGCAGGAAAGGAAGTTGGTTATGGGAGTAGAGAAGAAAGACCTGCTTTTGTATGCGGTCACGGACCGGAGCTGGCTGGGCGGACACACCCTGTATCAGGATGTGGAGGCCGCCATAAAAGGCGGCGCAACCTTTGTGCAGCTCAGGGAAAAGAAACTGGATGAGGAACATTTTCTGGAAGAGGCGAAAGAGATCAAAGAACTGTGCCGGCGGTATCACGTTCCGTTTGTCATCAATGACAACGTGGATATTGCTCTTGCCATGGATGCGGACGGCGTTCATGTGGGGCAGAGTGATATGGAAGCCGGTTCGGTCCGGGAGAAACTGGGACCGGATAAGATCATCGGTGTGTCCGCACAGACAGTGGAACAGGCAGTGCTCGCACAGCAGCGAGGGGCTGATTATCTGGGTGTCGGCGCAGTATTCCCGACCGGATCCAAGGATGACGCGGTGGAAGTCAGTCATGATACCCTGCGCGCCATCTGTGAGGCGGTGGATATCCCGGTTATCGCTATTGGCGGCATCAGCGCGGAAAATGTAAAAGAACTGGCCGGCAGCGGCATCTGCGGTATCGCGGTGATCAGCGCGATTTTTGCGCAGCCGGATATTGAGGCGGCCACAAAAGAGCTGAAAGAACAGACCACGAAGATGTTAGAGAACTGAAAAGTTCGCTATTTGGCGCATGGCCTGCCGGTACACCGGACGCGGAACACATGGATGATTTCGCCGACAGAGATACCGGGCAGGTACGAGGGGAAAGGAGACTAAATGACAGGAGCCATTTTTGATGTGGACGGAACGCTGCTGGATTCCATGCCAATCTGGGAAGATGTGGGTGAGCGCTACATAAGAAGTCTTCATCTGGAACCGGAGCCGGGGCTTTCCCGGAAGCTGGAGACCTTATCCGTGGAGGAAGGAGCCGCCTATCTCAAGAATACTTATGGGTTGACACAGACAGAGGAAGAGATTGCCCGGGGAACCCTGCAGATCGTGGAGGATTTTTATTACCGGGAAGCACCGTTAAAACCTGGTGTGAAAGAGTTTCTGGAATCGTTGCAGGCAAAAGGAATTCCCATGGTCATCGCCACGTCCAGCGTGCGGGAACATGTGGAGGCGGCATTGCGGCGGCTGGGCGTCCTGCATTGTTTTGCGCGGATCTTTACCTGCACGGAAGTCGGAGCAGGGAAGACGAATCCGCTGATCTTTGAGAAAGCGGGGGAATATATCGGAGGAGAATTCCGGGATATTTCTGTTTTCGAGGACGCGATCCACGCGCTTGAGACGGCGAAAAAAGCCGGATTTTATACCGTGGCGGTCTACGATCCGACCTCGGAAAAAGACTGGGAGCGGCTGCGGGCAGAGGCGGACAGAGCCGTCACCGACCTGCGTCAGCTGCTGTGAGAGGAAACAGGCAGCGACATGGCGTGCGGCAGCTGCTGTGAGGGGAAAAGACAGCGATATAACAGCTGCTTTTATAAATGAAATGGCGGCACATTGGGGGCACCACCTTGTGTCGCGTAATAAAATTAATGCGAAAGAGGGAAATGTGGAAGCAATCATTTCCACCTTTGCCGTGATTGACGCAGCGAGTGCGTCAGAAAGGAGTAATAATGAGAACAGCATTAACAATCGCTGGAAGCGATTCCAGCGGAGGCGCCGGCATCCAGGCGGATATCAAGACAATGATCTGCAATGGCGTATACGCCATGAGTGCGATCACTGCCCTGACCGCGCAGAATACGACCGGCGTGACAGGAATCATGGAAGCTTCTCCGGAGTTTCTCGGAGAGCAGATGGACAACATTTTTACGGACATTCGCCCGGATGCAGTAAAAATCGGAATGGTATCTTCAGCGGCGCTGATTGAGATGATCGCCGCGAAGCTGCGGGAGTACGAGGCGGAAAATATCGTGGTGGACCCGGTGATGGTTGCCACCAGCGGCGCGAAACTCATCGCCGATGACGCAGTAGCGGCTCTTAAGAAGGAGCTTCTGCCCATGGCGGCGATTCTGACGCCGAATATTCCGGAGGCGGAGGTCCTCTCCGGCATGGAGATCCGGACGGAAGACGATATGCTCAAAGCGGCGAAAACCATCAGCGAGACTTACGGCTGTGCGGTACTCTGCAAGGGAGGGCATCAGCTTAATGACGCCAATGACCTTTTATATCGGGACGGTTCGTATCAGTGGTTTTATGGAAAACGGATTGACAACCCGAATACCCATGGTACCGGCTGTACCTTATCCAGCGCCATCGCGGCCAACCTGGCCAAAGGCTTTACGCTGGATGAGGCTGTGGAGCGGGCGAAGCGATACATTTCCGGCGCGCTGGCCGCCATGCTGGATCTTGGGAAAGGCAGCGGCCCGATGAATCACGGATATGATATCCGCAGTACATTTACTGAAATGGCAGAGAGAGGGGGTCGTCAGTGATGGAGACAAAACGGACAGGAATATTTGAGAACGGTCTCATCTGGTTTGGCGCGGCGGTCTCTCTGGCGGAGATTCTCACCGGGACTTATATCGCTCCGCTGGGCTTTCAGAAAGGGTTGGCAGCTATCATCGTCGGCCATGTTATCGGCTGCGCATTGCTGTTTTTCTCCGGCGTCATCGGAGGAACAGTGCGAAAAAGCGCCATGGAGAGCGTAAAAATGAGTTTCGGGCAGAAAGGAAGCCTGCTTTTTGCCGTATTAAATGTACTGCAGCTGGTGGGCTGGACGGCCATCATGATCTATGACGGCGCCATCGCTGCCGATGGCATCATGCACACTGGAAGATGGGTCTGGTGCCTGGTCATCGGAGCGCTCATCATCCTGTGGATTCTGGTGGGCGTCACGAACCTTGGTAAGATCAACACCATCGCCATGGCCGCCCTCTTTATCCTGACCCTGGTGCTGTGCAAGGTTATTTTCTTTGACAGCGGCGCTGTAGGACTGGGTGTGGACGACGGCACCATGAGTTTTGGAGCTGCGGTGGAACTCTCTGTAGCCATGCCGTTATCCTGGCTGCCGCTGATCAGCGATTATACGAGAGAAGCGAAGGAACCGGTGAAGGCCACGGCGGCCAGCGCCGTGATCTATGGTCTTGTGAGCTGCTGGATGTATGTCATCGGTATGGGGGCCGCCATTTTTACCGGAGAGTATGATATTGCCCTGATCATGGTAAAAGCCGGTCTCGGCATTGCCGGCCTGATCATCGTTATTTTCTCCACGGTGACCACCACATTTCTTGACGCGTACTCCGCCGGAGTGTCGGGAGAGACGATTTTTTCCGGCATCAAGGGCAAATATGCGGCTGTGGTTGTGACGGTCATCGGTATCATCGGGGCCATCGTCTATCCGATGGATAATATCACGGACTTTCTTTATCTGATCGGTTCCGTGTTCGCACCGATGATCGCCGTACAGATCGCCGACTTCTTCTTCCTGAAAAGAAATGCGGAAGAAAAAAATGTACAGGCAGCCAACCTTGCAGTCTGGGCAGTCGGTTTTGTGATCTACCGGATTCTCATGCGGATTGATATGCCGCTGGGCAACACGCTGCCGGATATGGTTATCACGATTCTGCTCTGTCTGATCGTGGCAAAATGTACGAAAAAGAAAGCGGAGAGTGAACAGTGAACCGCCAGTGAAAAAGCTGTCAGGCAGAATCCGCATGGCAGATCACAGCAATTTGGGTATTGACGACAGAAAAAACTTCATATTATAATAAATGTGTCAAAATCATATCGCTAAAATATTTTGTGGATTTTTCTGGCTCATGCTATTTTTCGCCACACAGTCATCGTAACGGGTGTCTGTGTGGCTTTTCTTTTGTGGTATGGATGGTACAAAGCGGGAGCGTGGGGCGGAAGAACGAACACAGGAACAAATATGTTGCAAGCAGAAAGGACGAGGAGGAAATACGTATGAATGAGACATTTATGAAAGAGAAGCCGGTACTGCCGCTGCTTTTGTCCATGTCGCTGCCCATGGTCATCTCCATGATGGTGAATTCTCTTTATAATATCGTGGACAGTTTTTTTGTGGCCATGATCAGCGAAGACGCCATGACAGCACTCTCTCTGGTCTATCCGATTCAGAACTTTATCAATGCGGTCGCCATCGGATTTGGCGTGGGAATGAATGCGGTGATCGCCTATCACCTGGGGGCACAGGAACACGGGAAAGCCAACCAGGCGGCAACCATGGGATTCGTGTTATCGCTGGTTCACGGCGCGGTCATGATGGTGGGCAGCATCACCGTC
>DXEQ01000138.1 GCA_019114885.1 Candidatus Anaerobutyricum stercoripullorum | reverse complement strand
CAAACAGTTAATTATTATAACAGAATCTTTTCTTTTTTTCAAGGTTTTTTAATATATTGCAGTAATTTCAGCCATGCCTCGTTACGGATACGCAGTAACGAGGTATGGCTCAATGACCGGCGCAGTTTTTATCCGGCAATTCTGTACTCCCCGCTCAGCAGAGAAAAGGTTTCGGTAAGCCCGTCTGTCACCGTCACATTTTTTTCTTTATCGATGAACACACCTTCCATGCCGTATTGTTCCAGAAGCTCCCTGCCTCTCTCCTCTCCCAGCACAAAGCAGGCGGTGCTCAGTCCGTCAGACAGGAGTCCGGCATATTCTTTCCATTCTCCCGCATCCGGGCATACCACAGTAACGGAGGACAGCCCGCTCTCCGAAGGGTATCCGTCAGCCGGGTCCAGTATGTGATGGTACCGTTTCCCATCCTGCTCAAAATATTTCTCATAATCGCCGGAGGTGGACACGCAGGCTGTTCCCGCCAGCTGCAGCACGCCCATGTAGCTTCCATCCTCTCCCTCCGGGTCCTGTATCGCCACGCTCCAGTCCGAGCCATCGGGCTTACTTCCCCAGGTCAGGATGCTGCCGCCGACAGCGATCACGGCGCCGGACACTTCCTCCTGTCCGCGCAGATAGTCCCGGACCACATCGCAGGCGATTCCTTTTCCGACGGCCCCCAGATCCAGGGTGCAGTCTGCCGCCATGGAGATGGTCTTATCCTTCTCTTCTACAGAGATGTTCTCATACCCCACATGGGAGAGCACCTCGTCAATCTCTGCCTGCGGGGGCACCACAGGGTTCTCTCCCTCAATGTTCCAGAGGCGGGTGAGATTGCCGATGGTCGGGTCAAAGGCCCCGCCGCTTTTCTCCGCAAGATCGAGGGAGACTTCCACCCAGCGGTAAAAGTCTTCACTCATGGTCACCGTCTCGCCGTTTTGGCAGCGACTGTTGATCTGCGCGGCCTCGCTGTCCGCCTCCCGCCATGACAACTTCTCCTTCTCCAGCTTCTCCAGCAGGGGCTGAATGTCGCCGGTGAGGTCTTTGCTGCCGTATATCGTCTCCTGCAGCACCGTATCCATGACGAAGTCTGTGGCAGAAAATGTATCGACAGCAGCTGCATCATCAGCCGAAGTGCTGCCTCCACCGACCTGTGCGTCCTGCCCGGTGCTCCGCCCCGCTGTCTGTCCCGCGCCGCAGCCCGGCAGGAAAGCAAACAGCGCGGCCATCAGACCACATGCCAGAACAGATGCTGCCTTTTTTCCCAGTGGGCTAAAACGAGCCTCTTTCCTATTTATTGTATCATCATTCCGCATTGTATTACTCCATTTCTCAGCTGAGTATCAGACGACAAAAACGCCCATGCCGCACAGGTGTGGATAGTCAGACGACGCCTGCGTGCCGCGCAGATAGTCCGGGCGTCGACGCCCGGACCACATGCGCGGTCAAAAGAGTCGTCTGTACATTGGAAAATACGGCATATACCACCGTGTAATTATTCTTTCAATACACAGACGGTATAATACGCGCCATGTCCTTCGGCCGGCGGCCTGTGAAGGAGAGTATAGCACAGCCCCGGGAAAAGCAGGGACGGAGTTGAAAAAGGACGGTCTCCCGTGCTTGCACGAAGGAGCAGACCTTTTTCAATGACGTAAGGCGGCAGCCGTGAACCACCGCAGGTGGTTTACCCTGCTTGATGAATTAACTGCTGATACCCGAACTGAGGGCGTCGGCGGACGAAGCGGCATGGGCGTTTCCGTCGTCTGCCTATCTGCACCTGTACTGCCCGGCTGCCGCCGCATCATTCCTCCATCCCTTTTCGTATCACCGGCGTCAGCCGCCGGAT
This sequence comes from Candidatus Anaerobutyricum stercoripullorum, assembly GCA_019114885.1. Lineage (GTDB taxonomy): Bacteria > Bacillota > Clostridia > Lachnospirales > Lachnospiraceae > Anaerobutyricum > Anaerobutyricum stercoripullorum. The sequence continues at coordinate 3,474 of DXEQ01000138.1, read as the reverse complement.
CAGGATACCGCTTATGATACCGATGACGATTCCCGCGGCAAGACCGGACAGAATCAGTACCGGAAGGTAGTAAACTAGGGCTCCGGTCTCCAGGACAAGGACGGCCACCAGAATCTGCCCCACGTTGTGAAAGACGCCGCCGGCCACACTGATGCCGACGCAGGAGAACCGTTTTGTCCGCTTCAAAAAAGCCATCACAAAGATACTCAGGGCGGCCCCCGCCGCACTGTACACGATGGAAAATCCGGTTCCGAAAAGAATACCGGATAAGAGCACGCGGATGGCAGTGATGCCGGAGGCCGCACGCACCCCCATCGTATACAAAAGCACCATGGTCACAATATTCGCAAGGCCGAGCTTCACCCCCGGCACTCCCAGGTTAATGGGCAGAAGCTGCTCCACGTAACCTGCCACCAGGGCAAGCGCCAGAAACATACCATAAAACGCAGTTTTCTTTCCTTTTTCCATCGCAGCCTCCTTTCTTCCCGGCAAGGATGCAGTTCCTTTGCAGCCAGGCTATATCCTCTCCCCGCCTACACTTCCCGGCAATCCTTTTTCATCACAGTCAGCGGCTCTCCCATCTTCCGGAAGCGCCGCACGGCAGTACGAGGCCACTGGCAGTGACCGGCAGACCAATCTCTTCCGCCTCCACGACTCCGCCGTGTCTTTTTGCCACCGCGCTGCCAAGCATGTAGGAAAGCACCGCCGGCTGCAGACCTGTGGTGTAGGAATTGATCAGGAAAAACAGCGGATCGTCGGAGAGAAGCTTCTCGCACAGACATACCAGAGAATAGATCTTCTCCTCGATTTTCCATACCTCACCCTTTGGTCCCCTGCCATAGGACGGCGGGTCCATGATGATGCCGTCGTAATGGTTGCCCCGGCGGATCTCTCTCTCCACGAACTTCACGCAGTCATCCACCAGCCAGCGGATCGGCGCGTCGGACAGTCCGCTGGCCGCCGCGTTTTCTCTGGCCCAGGTGACCATGCCCTTCGAGGCGTCCACATGGGTGACAGCCGCCCCGGCTGCTGCTGCCGCCAGCGTGGCGCCGCCGGTGTAAGCGAACAGATTCAGCACCTTCACCGGGCGGCCTGCGTGACGGATCTTCTGAGAAAACCAGTCCCAGTTCACCGCCTGTTCCGGAAACAGTCCCGTATGTTTGAAGCTGAACGGTTTCAGATGAAAGGTCAACTCCCTGTAATGCAGGTCCCACTGCTGCGGCAGGTCAAAGAACTCCCACTGTCCGCCTCCCTTTTTGCTCCTGTGATAATGCGCGTTCAGATGCCGCCAGCGCCGGTCCCTTTTCTCCGTATCCCAAATCACCTGCGGGTCCGGGCGCAACAGGATATATCTGCCCCAGCGTTCCAGCTTCTCGCCGTCGCTGCAGTCAATCACTTCGTATTCTTTCCAGTCATTTGCAATCCACATAATATATTCAATCCTTTTTTGTTATTCTCCGCCCTTTTTGTTACATTTTCCAGGGGCAAAGTCATTTTCGTCCATCATAACACAGAATGCCGGAGGGTGGCAAGAATCCCTCCGGCATCTGCTTCGAGTTTTTTTCTCAAAAAAGAGCTTTTTACGATGTAATTTTACAGAAAATGTTCGTACTTTTTGACGATTCCTATGCCGATGGCATGCGGTCCCGTATGCACGGCGATGGTGGCTCCGATCTGAATGAAGCTGACTTCCTTTCCTTTTACCATGGAATCCACATGGGCGGACACCATCTCATAAAATGTTCCGGCCTCCTCCAGATCATAGCCGTATCCGACGGCGACACCGTAGTCTTTCAGCCGCTCGCCGGTCTCCTTAAAATACCCGTCCATCAGATCGATGGTCTTCTTCACAGTCTTTTTGCGGCTCCGGCCAATGCCCGACGCCTCGATAGCCCCGTCCACCAGAGTGATCAACGGCTTCAGCGAGAGGGCGCTGGTGGCCAGACCTGCCAGCTTGCCGATGCGGCCGCCATGTTTCAGATAGTCCACGTTACCCACCGTAAAGAAAATGCGGTTGGTCTTCTTCATCTCTTCCAGAATCCGGACACATTCCTCATAGGAAACGCCATCGGCGCGCATCCGACCCGCCTCAATGACCATCAGGCCCTGAGACACTGTCGCCGCCTTCGAATTGATCACGGCAATCTGCGCCTGCGGATGATCTTCAAGAACGATCTCCCGGGCATTGCAGGCACTGTTATAAGAACCGCTTAAGGACGGGGTAAAACAGATGCAGATGACCGGAACTCCCTTCTCCACATAAGGAAGAAAGACATCGATATAGTTCTGCACGGACGGCAGAGAAGTCTTCGGATAGACATCGGGATTGCTGACCATCCGGTCGTACACATCCCGAATGGCAATCCCCTCAATCTCCTTGTAGTAGTTCTTCTCATCAAAGGAAATATAAAAAGGTATGATATGCAGCTGGTACTTCTCTATCACATCCTTACTTAAATCACAGCATCCGTCACTGATAATCTGATAATTCATAATCTTCTCCTTCTTGTTCTCTTTCATCGGCCCAGCGTATATGTGGCAATGTATCTTTATGATCAGTATAAGTCAGTAAAAATGTGTCGGACATATGCACTCACTGGTTTTACATTCCAGATAACATAGTTTTTATTTCTATATTTTAATATTGTCAGTACCATTTGTCAACAACATACCCGCCTTCCACCGGAATAATATCCGTAATCTCCCCGGACGGTATATCCAATACCCGTAATCCGCTTCCGACGGCATGCCTGACATCCGTAATTGGCTCCTGGCGGCATGCCTGATATCTCTGATCCGCCCCGGTGATATCTTCTAATAAATAAGGATTCTCGGATTCGCTGCCGGATCCAGCTTTTTTAATACTTTTCTCATATATTTTTCAGGAATGGCCGCACAGCCTGCCGTGGCGCGGTTCCGGGAACAGTGAAGAAAAATGGCGCTGCCCTTATCCGCCTTTCCCTTCTTATTATATCCAATCGAGACGGCATAATTATATACGCCCCGGTAGTCGATGAGATGTTCCCCGCCGCAGCGGTGTCCCGTCTCATCCCGGCGGATCAGCTGATTATAATAAAGGCTCCCGGAGTCGCTGCACCAGTAATACTGATCCGTCACCTTCACATAAGGCATTTTTGTGCCGGGATTGTTCCGGATCCCAAACGCCTGATCCAGTGTGTAAAGCCCCGTTGGCGTCTTCTGGTCCCCCTCTTTTTTCTTGCCGATTCCTCGCCGCCCCAGCCAGGCCGTACAGGCAAACTTCTTTTTCCATGTTCCCTTTGCATTTTTTATGTAAAATTTGAACTTACCCTGGCTTCCCTTTTTATATCGGATCACTGCCAGCTGAGAAACATTTTCCGGCACGGAATATTTCTCCGGAATCTTTAAGGCATCGACCGACCGTCCATTCATCAAAACTCCCGCTCCCACACAGAGCACCCCCAAAACGATCATGGCTCTCCGCTTCATTTTATG
>DXEQ01000137.1 GCA_019114885.1 Candidatus Anaerobutyricum stercoripullorum | reverse complement strand
CGATCTCCGCCTTCACAGCGGCTGCCTTTGCTTCATTTCCATTATAATGTACCGCAACAGAAGCTCCTGCCTTGCCGAAAGCCAGAGCGATGGCTCTTCCGATTCCTCCGGAAGCCCCCGTTACGACTGCTACCTTTCCTTCTAACATTCTGTTAACTCCTTAATCTTTGCCACGACGGTGTGCATCTCTTCCACACTGCCAATCTTAAACATATTTACCTTGCGGTCAATCTTGCGCATAAAACCGGATAATGTCTTGCCCGGACCGATCTCCACGAAGATATCCACGCCCTCTTCGATCATCCTGTGGACACTCTGCTCCCACATGACGGAGCTGGATACCTGTGCCCGGAGCAGATCCTTGGTCTGGCTGATATCCGTGATCACTTCCGCGTTCACGTTGGTCACATACGGAATCTGCAGCGGCTTCCAGTCTACCTTCTCCAGGGTCTCATACAGTTCCTCGCCCGCCTGTTTTAAGAACGGGGAGTGGAACGGACCGCTTACGTTGAGCGGAAGCACTCTCTTGGCACCTGCCTCTTTTAACGCCGGCGTCACCGCCTCGATGGCGTCCTTTTTGCCGGTGATGACGATCTGTCCCGGACAGTTGTAGTTGGCGACGGATACATTTTCCACGCCATCGGTCACTGCCTTCACCTGCTCGCCGGAAAGGCCAAGCACGGCAGCCATGCCGCCGGAGCCGTCCGGAACGGCGTTGTGCATAAGACATCCTCTCTTCCAGATGGTCTTTACCGCGTCCTCATAGCTCATGCCGCCGGCCGCCACGATGGCGCAGTACTCGCCAAGGCTCAGACCCGCCGTCATATCCGGCGTGAGCCCCTGCTTCTCGATCTCCCTTGTCATGGCAAGGCAGGTGGTCACGAGAGCCGCCTGTGTGTAATCGGTGCGATTCAGCAGATCGTTCTCCTCAAAACAGATGGACTGGATGTCCATGTCAAGAATCTTCGCGCTCTCCTCGTAGGCGCTTCTGGAAAGCTCGCTCGCTTCATAAAAATCCTTTCCCATCCCGGCAATCTGCGCGCCCTGACCGGGATAGAGGAATGCTATCTTACTCATAAACCTTTGTCCCCTTTAAAAGGTCTTCCGCCTGCGCGTTGAGACCTTCCACAATCTCTTTACAGCTTCTTACTTCCTTCACCATACCGGCGATCTGTCCGGCCATGACACTGCCGTTGATCACATCGCCCTCAACCACTGCCTTGCGCAGACCGCCGAGAGTCAGATGTTCCAGTTCTTCCAGTGTCGCGCCCTCGGACTCCAGACGGAGATATTCCTGCGTCTGCTTATTGCGGATGCAGCGTACCGGATGTCCGGTGCTTCTTCCGGTCACCTTGGTGTCGATGTCTTTTGCTTTGACAATCTTATTCTTGTAGGCGTCGCTGACGATCGACTCCTCAGACGCCACGAAGATGGTGCCCATCTGCACGGCCTTTGCGCCGAGCATGAAAGCGGCTGCGATGCCACGGCCGTCCGCGATACCGCCGGCTGCGATGACCGGGATGGATACGGCGTCCACCACCTGCGGCACTAACGCCATGGTCGTGGTCTCACCGATATGTCCGCCGGACTCGGTTCCTTCCGCGATGACGGCGTCCGCCCCGGTTCTCTCCATACGTTTGGCGAGGGCCACGCTGGCCACAACCGGGATCACCTTCACACCGGCTTCCTGCCACATCTTCATGTATTTCTCCGGATTGCCCGCACCGGTGGTCACTACCGGTACCTTTTCATCCACGATCACCTGCGCGATCTGGTCTGCCTCCGGGTTCATCAACATCACATTGACGCCAAACGGCTTGTCAGTCGCTTCCTTCACTGCCTGGATCTGCTCTCTCACCCAGGAAGCCGGAGCGCCGCCGGAACCGATGATTCCTAAGCCCCCCGCCTCTGACACGGCAGCGGCAAGTTCATGCGTTCCGACCCAGGCCATACCGCCCTGGATGATCGGATACTCGATGCCTAAAAGTTCTGTAATTGCTGTTTTCATAACTATACTCCCATCGCTGTTCTTCTTAACTCACACTTGCTTGGTTTATTCCTGATGGCTCTCGATGTACTGAATGAGATCTCCCACGGTATCGATGTTCTCCAGGTCCTCAGAAGGAATCTCCACATCGAACTCCTCTTCCAGTGTCATGACCATCTCGAATAAATCAAGAGAGTCGATATTCAGGTCATTCTTAAAGGAGGCGTCCATGGTCACCTGCTCTTCATCTACACCAACTTCTTCCACAATTAAATCTCTAATCTTCTCGAACATAACTTGTCCTCACTTTCATCCTTTTTCTTTGTCATTATTGCTTATGTATGTAATCCGGCTGCGCCGGAAGATACCTGATCTTATCTTCCCTGTCATCAGAAAATGTACAGGGACACTCTGCGCGGTCTCTACCACTCCAGATAGAATCCGCCCCACGTAAGTCCCGCGCCAAATCCGGCCAGGACCAGCTTCATGCCCGGTTTTAACAGGCCCTTCCTGTTCATATCGTCAAGGAGCATCGGGATACATGCCGATGAGATATTGCCGTTATCCATGATATTCATCGGGAACCTGGCCTCATCCTGACGAAGTCTCTTGGCGATGGCCTCGATGATCCTCCGGTTGGCCTGATGGAGAACGAAATAATCAATCTCCTCCACGCTGTGTCCGCTTAAGGAAAGGACTTCCCGAATCACCTCCGGCACCTTTCGCACCGCGAACTTAAAAATCGCCCGGCCATCCATGCGGTAATATTCATCATAGGGAACCTTGTCCTTGCCGTGGCCGAGACTGCATGTGAGGGAGTCTCCCTTGCTGCCATCGGCGTGGAGGACACTCGGAATCTCCAGCTCCTCCGGAGCGCCGTCCGCGCGGAGTATGGCTGCTCCGGCTCCGTCGCCAAATAAAATACAGGTGCCGCGGTCGCTCCAGTCCACATAGTTGGACAGGCACTCGCTGCCGATGACCAGCGCCGTCTTTGCCAGACCGGCCTTCATCTGTCCTGCCGCCATCTGGTAGCCGGTGATGAAGCCGCTGCAGGCGGAATTCAGATCAAAGGCTGCCGCCCGGACCGCCCCAATCTCCTTCTGCACTTCACAGGCCACACAGGGAAGGCTCTGCTCCGCAGAAACCGTAGAAACAATAATCAGATCAATCTCCTCCGGGGATATCCCGGCGTCTTCTATGGCACGCTTCGCCGCCTCCGCCGCCATGGACGCCACCGTCTCCTTCCCGGCAATATGACGGGTCCGTATCCCCGTCCGGGTCTGGATCCATTCATCGGAAGTATCCACCATCCGGGCAATCTCAAAATTATCGACCACCCTCTCAGGAAGAACGGACCCCGTACCTGCAATCTTTACAAACATAATTGGTTATCCTCTTTCTTTCTCAATCGTGACTATATTGTTTGAAGTTTGAATATTTTGATTTTCAAACTTTTTGAGTAACAATATATCACAATCTTTTTTTAAGTCAAGTATTTTTATCAATACTTTTCGCCGCGGGGCAAATTCTTCCGTCCGGATGACATAAAACGGGCAAAATCCGACATGAACGCCCCGGATATGACAAAAAAGCTGCCGCGGGCTGTCTTACCTCGCACAAAACAAAAATGCTTCCCGTATCCAATCCGCATCCTGATCTGTGCCGCTGACAGTCCGCAGCAGCCTTTTTCTTATGTAGTATTCCGTCTGATCACAGGAGATGATACTCCTTGAGGTCGGCCGGTTTGGCAAATGTCTCCTCCTGAATCCGTGAACTTACGATATCCACCGTACAGATCTCATGTTCCTCCTTCAGAAAATCATGAATCTCCTCAATGCCCTCTCCCGTATAGGAGCTGGTAAAAAAGATATGCTCACAGCCGGTCAGCCGCAGCCACTCCGCCGCCTGTTCCGGGTCGGCGCACCAGTGATCGGTCTTCGTCACGATGCCGATGGTCTCCCGGTTGCTGACCGCCGCCACATTCGGCGGGTAGAGGGAGTACGGTTCCGTGGCGCTTAAGACGATGCCTACCACGTCCGCCTCCGCGATATAGAGGGCAATGGCATGCGCCAGATCGATGTTCTCCGCGTACTCTCCCGGCATATCGATCAGGCAGTCATACTGGCTGACGTACTGTGTCTTATGATAAGTGATCTTCTCCCCCCGGAGCGCCTGCTTCAATGTTGTCTTGCCACACTCGCTGCGCCCGATCAATACCATTCTTCTCATGTTGTCTCCTCCCTGTCCCGGTACATTTCTTCTAATTAATATATCATTTAATATACCATTTTTTCGTGAAAATGTAAAAGGAAATCTGTCTGGACAAAGGCAGGAGAAAGTATTATACTCTTGCATATATTTCCGGCGCGATTTTTCGCTTCGACGCCGGGTATGCCGTTTTAAATGCAGCGGCAGGAAAGGAGTTTTATGAAAGCAGACAAAAAGCGAAATAAATATTTTCTCATTCCCGTCATTGTGGTGCTGCTGGCGCTCTACTATTATATCGCGCTGCCGGCCATCAACATTCATGACGCTTCCATCTGGAAGTTCATCATCGCCATCCCGGTGATTCTTCTTATTGTCTATGTTTTTCCGAGAATCCGGCTGACAAAAGACAAGAAGAACCCGGTCAGGATGAATCAGGTGCACAAGAGTCCGGTCTTTAAGATTCTGGCCGGTGTGATCATCCTGCTCTTCGTCATCTACGGAGCAGGCAGCCTGCTCTCCTCCCCGGTGATCAACGCTTCGAAGTATCAGAAGCTCATGACGGTGGAGACGGGCGAGTTCTCCGAAGAGATCACCCAGATCTCCTACGACCAGATTCCTCTTCTGGACCGGGCGTCCGCGGAGCTTCTGGGCGAGCGGAAGATGGGAAGTCTTGTGGACCTGGCCTCCCAGTTTGAGGTGGCCAGCCTCTACACCCAGAGCAACTATAAAGACCGGCCGGTACGGCTCACCCCGCTTCGGTACGCCGATATCATCAAGTGGTTCACCAACCACGGCGACGGTATCCCGGCCTATATCATGATCGATATGGCCACCCAGGAGACGGAACTGATCCGGCTGGACGAGGGTATGAAGTATACGCCGTACGACCATTTTGGCCGGAACCTGTACCGCCACCTGCGGTTTAAGTATCCGACCTATATGTTTGACAACATCAGTTTTGAGGTGGACGATGAGGGCACGCCGTACTGGATCTGCAGCACGAAGAAGTTCAACATCGGACTCTTCGGCGGCCAGACCATCGGCAACGTGGTGCTCTGCAACGCCATCACCGGCGAATGTACCGATTACGAGATCGAGGATGTGCCGACCTGGGTCGACCAGGTGTACCGGGCAGACCTGCTCATTCAGCTTTATGACTATTACGGCACTTTAAAACACGGGTATATCAACAGCATCATCAGCCAGAGAGACTGTCTGGTGACCACCAACGGTTACAATTATCTGGCCATCAACGATGACGTCTGGGTATACACCGGCGTCACCTCCATCACCAGCGACCAGTCCAACGTGGGCTTCGTCCTGATGAATCAGCGGACCATGGAGACCCGCTACTACGAGGTGGAGGGCGCCATCGAGGACTCCGCCATGGCGTCGGCGGAAGGAAAGGTCCAGAACCTGGGATATCAGGCCGCCTTCCCTCTCCTCTTAAATATCGACAACGAACCAACCTACCTGATGGCCTTAAAGGACGCCGCCGGTCTTGTGAAGATGTACGCCATGGTAAATGTACAGAATTACCAGATCGTAGCCACCGGCAACTCCGTGGTGGAATGTGAGGCCGCCTACAAGAATCTCATGGCCGACAACGGCATCGAGACCAGTGAGACCTCGCCGGAGGATGTCGAGACAAAGACCGTCACCGGAACGATCCGCAAGATCGCCGAGGGCGTCATCGAGGGCAACTCTCATTATTACCTGCTCCTCGATGCCTCTGACACCATTTACGACGTCAACGTATCGGAGAATCTCTCCATCATCCTCTACAATGAGGGAGACAGTATCACGCTGGAATACACCGAGGGAAGCGACCGGTGCAAAGTGGTAAACATTTCGAAGAGTTAAACAGCTGCTACAACAGAAATGGCGAGCCGCACATGCCACTCTTTAAGCA
>DXEQ01000136.1 GCA_019114885.1 Candidatus Anaerobutyricum stercoripullorum | reverse complement strand
GTCAGGAAATCTTTCTGTTTTAATCACATTTATATAACTTTTCCTCAAGTATCATAACATAATATGGGAATTCCATCAACATGCTTTTTATTTTTCTTTGCTGTATCTTTGCTAAATATGTATATTGCATCACAATTCACTGCGACTGTTCCTGAAAAAAATTCTTAATAATCTCATTGACACATATACCCTCTGGGGGTATATTAATCATAAAGATACCCCTGAGGGGTATATGGACACATCGTGTCTGGCTATACATTTTCTGTAGAAAGAAGGGATTATTCATGAAGCTTATGGATAAACTGGAATATCTTGTTGAGCTGGGCGGCACAAAGAGGGATATCGCTTTCCTGATCATCTCCGGTCTCGCGCTGATTGTCAGTATTTTTGACCTGGTGCCGCTTCCTTTTGACGCTGCCTGGATCGCCATCCTTTTATGCGGCGTCCCAATCATTCTGGAGGCTGTCATCGGACTGGTCACCGCTTTTGACATCAAGGCTGATGTGCTGGTCTCTATGGCCCTCATTGCCTCCGTATTCATCGGGGAAGATTTTGCCGCCGGTGAGGTTGCGTTTATCATGCAGCTGGGCGGACTGCTGGAAGAACTCACCGTGGCAAAGGCCCGGGCCGGTATTGAAAAGCTTGTTCATCTGACGCCACAGACAGCCCGGATCGTCTCCGGAAGCACCGAACGCATCATTCCCGCGGAGGAAGTCCGGATCGGGGAGACGTTGCGCGTTCTGCCCGGAGAGACCATCCCGGTGGACGGCGTGATCCTGTCGGGACAGACTTCCGTCAACCAGGCCGTCATGACCGGAGAATCGCTCCCTGTGGATAAGACTGCGGGAGACGAGGTCTACAGCGGAACCGTCAATCAGTTTGGCGCCTTCCTGATGCGGGCGGTCAAAGTGGGAGAAGACAGTTCCATTCAGCGGATGATCCGCCTGGTACAGTCGGCAGACGCCGGAAAAGCCAAAATCGTCAGTCTGGCAGACCGGTGGGCCACCTGGATTGTGATCATCGCGCTGACAGCGGCCGCGCTCACCTGGCTCCTCTCCGGTGAGATCATCCGGGCCGTGACCATTCTCGTGGTGTTCTGCCCCTGCGCGCTGGTGCTGGCTACGCCGACCGCCATCATGGCAGCCATCGGCAACGCCACCGGACACGGGTTTCTCGTGCGGGAGGGCGATGCTCTGGAGCGGCTGGCAAATGTATCAAAGATCACCTTTGATAAGACCGGCACTCTGACTTTTGGCACACCGGAGGTCATTGCCGTTTGCAGCTATGGGGGAGAGGACTCTTCTCTTTTCGAGCTGGCAGCGGCAGCCGAGAGTCTGTCTGAGCATCCCTTAGGCAAAGCCATTGTGCGCTGCTACAAAAAAAGCGCCCATAAGGCGCCGCTTCCTGTGGAAGACTTTCAGATGCTGCCGGGACAGGGTGTATCCGCCAGAGTAAATGGCTCCGCCGTTCTGGCAGGCAGCACAGCACTTCTCGACAGCCGCCGCATCACCATCCCGGCAGCCGCCGCCGAAGAAGCCGGCAAGTCACTTTCTCAGGGCTGTACCGTCATCTACGTCGCAGTCGACGATACCTTTGCCGGATACCTTGTTCTGTCCGACACGATCCGGCCGGAATCCGCTCCGATGATCCGCCGTCTCCATACCCTGCGGGTACAGCCCGTCCTCCTGACCGGGGACAATGAGCACGCGGCCACCGCCATCGCGAGGCAGCTTGATATCCGGGAAGTCCATGCCGGATGTCATCCGGAAGATAAGCTTACATGGATTGATTCCTATCAGAAAGAACAGGCCGCCGTGTGTATGATCGGAGACGGTATCAATGACGCGCCGGCCCTGAAAAAGGCCGATGTGGGAATCGCCATGGGCGGCGTCGGCAGTGATATCGCCGTGGACGCCGCGGACATCGCTCTTGTAAACGATGAGATAAAAGAACTGCCGCACCTGTTTGCGCTCTCCCGGAGGATGATGACCACCATCAAGCTGAACCTGACATTTTCCATGACGCTGAACTTCGTAGCCATCATTCTGGCCATCACCGGCGTCCTGAATCCGGTGGTGGGCGCCCTCGTTCACAATGCCGGTTCCGTGCTGGTGATCATCAATTCCGCTCTGCTGCTGCGGTGGAGAAAGCAGGAAGACTGACTCCCTCCTTATCCCTCGCTCTTGCTGTTCATGATCAGCATCTGCAGACGATTCTCAATATTGGCAAAACTGACGTCCGGGTCGTAATCCAGCGGAAGGATCTGGGCGTCAGGATACATTTCTTTTAATTTCTTCGAGATACCCCGACCCACCACATGATTTGGCAGACAGCCGAACGGCTGCAGGATGACAAAGGCCCGGCAGCCATGTTTGGCGTGGTGGATGATCTCGCCCGGAATCAGCACACCCTCGCCGGCGTCAAATGTATGGTGGATGATGGCATCGCTGTCTTTGACCATATCCTGCATCCGGCAGGCCGGCGTGTAAAGCGGATGTTCCTTTGCTATGGCGTCCGTCATGCTGTGGGCCAGATTGAAGGCGTTGTCCGCCACGGAAAGCCAGAGCCTTTTGCCAAACGGCGCGTCCAGATGGTACTCTTTCATCTGGGAATCCTGATAAAAATACGTCTTCCGGATCACGTCTGTCATGCGGGCTTCTATAATCTCAAATCCGTTTTTCTCCAGATAATCTTCTATATCATGATTGGCCCCCGGGTGGAAATTCAGCAGATACTCTCCCACAATGAGCACCTGTTTTCTCGGATGGGACCGGTCATACGGCACCTCCTTCATGATGGCGATGGCCTTTTTAAAGCCCTTTCTCGCTCCGTGGATGCCATGATACTGCAGGCCGTAAACCACCTCGTCCATGGCTTTCTCAAAAGCCTCGTTGGCGCTGCCTTCTGTGAGTTCATACGGGCGGATCTTCCTGAGCAGTTCCTCCAGTACATCAATCATCGGAAGGGCAAAGGCAATCCGCATGGAAGAAAGCAGATTCATCTTAAATCCCGGGTGCATATTGTGGTAATCCACGTCATCGTTGGTAAGGATTGGTACATCGGCAAAACCCGCGTCATCCAGCGCTTTGCGAAGCAGGGCGCCATAATGGGTCAGACGACAGTCACCGATATATTTGCCCATGGCGATGGCCACCTCCTGCCCGTCATATTTTCCGCTCTTTAACGCGGAGAGGGCCTCCCCGATGACGATCTGCGCCGGGAAACAGATATCGTTATGTACATATAGCTTGCCCAGACGAATCGCGTCCTCCCGCCCGATGGCAAGAGGCACCGCCCGAATCCCCTGTCCGGACAATGCGGCCGACATGATCCGGCTGAACGCGTGGGAGGTGTTCGGCACCAGCACGATCTTCTCCTTCCGGCTCTTTTTGGTGAACTTCACCGGGTATGGGTTGGCCAGACTGTGCACATCCAGATGCTTCTTTCGTTCATGGCGCATGGAGACCGTCTCCACAAAAGAGCGCACCCGGATCCGCAGCGGTCCCTGAATATCGCTCTCATCCAGCTTCAGGATGAGCGGTGTCTTACCGGAAACCTCCTTCATCAGACGGATGATCTCATCGGAGAGATAAGCATCGTGGCCGCAGCCGAAGCTGACGATCTGCACGTACTCCAGATGATCATTCTGCGCGGCCAGGATGGCAGAAGACAGCATTCGGGCGTGGAAATTGTTGACCACGTCCAGACGGCTCATGGAAAGGTCCACCTGCGGCGCCTCTCTCAGCGAATCCGCCGTCAGCACCGGAATACCGAGGCTGGTGAACATCTCCGGCAGGTCGTGATTGACAAGCGCGTCATTCTGATACGGGCGGGAAGCCAGAATCATGGCATAGGTACCCTTTCTCTTTACTTCCTCACAGACCACGTCCCCGGCAGCAAACAATTCTTCGTGAAACTGCGCCTGCGCGGCGTCAGCCTGCGCGATGGCATGACGGATCTCCTCCTCCGGAAGAGAAAATGTATCTTCCATATACCGGATGAGCTGACGGTCCCGGTCTTTCCGCGTATACCAGTGAAAGAGCGGCGCGTCAAACGGGATATTCCACCGCTTCTTCGGGTTATCAGAATTGCGCACCACGATCGGATATCCTTTGACGATGGCGCACATGGACTGGCTGGTCGCCTCCGTGTTCTCCGAGGACACCGTGGTGATAGATGGCATGAAGATGCGGTCCACACCGCATTTTACAAGTGCCCGGATATGTCCGTGGACCAGTTTTGCCGGGAAGCAGACCGTGTCCGAGGTCACCGCCGACAGACCGTCCTCATAGATCTGTCTTGTGCTGTCCGGCGATACCCGGATGGAGAATCCCAGCGCCCGCCAGAAGGTCCGCCAGAACGGCATCGTCTCCCAGTAAAAAAGCACCTTCGGAATACCGATGGTCACTCCCCTTTTCTCTTCCGGTTCCTCGTAAGGGTAGTCTTTCATCAGCAGTTGCTCCCGCAGCGCAAAAAGGTTCGGCACGTTCTCCCTTTCTTTTTTCTTCTCCATCAGCTGCTTACGCACCTTTCCGTCCCTCGGATCTCCCAGAATCTCTCCCCGCTCACAGCGGTTGTTGGTGATCCAGGAGTTGCCGTTGGAGAAACGGATGATGGTACGCTTGCAGTGATTGCCGCAGAACGGGCAGGGGGAATTGGCCTCCTGGGTATAGGAGAAATCATCCAGAAGCCCCAGTCCCATAAAAGTCCTGCGGCCATCTCCGGCCTGAAAACGCTCTTTGGTAAGCAGAGCGGTCCCGATGGCTCCCATGATACCCGGGTATGGCGCGCGGACGACCTCTCTGCCGATGTACTGCTCCATGGCGCGAAGCACCGCGTCGTTAAGAAATGTACCGCCCTGCACGACGATCTTCTCACCGAGACTCTTTACATTTTCCATACGGATTACTTTTGTGAATACATTTTCTATGATGGAACGGCAGAGACCGGCCATGATATCTGCCGGCTGCTTGCCGTTTCTCTGTTCCGTGATGATGCTGCTGTTCATAAAAACCGTGCACCGGCTGCCCAGCGCCGCCGGATTCTTTGAGGAAAAGGCGGCGTCCGCGATCTCCCTGACCGGGATATGCAAGGAGGAGGCGAAGTTCTCAAGGAAGGAACCGCATCCGGAAGAACAGGCTTCATTGACCACGATATTGGTGATGATGCCGTTATCCAGCCAGATGGCCTTCATATCCTGCCCGCCGATATCCAGGATGAAGGAGGCGTCGGAGACGTATTTCTCCGCAGCCCGGGCGTGGGCCACCGTCTCCACCACATGACATTCCAGATTGAACGCCTTGGTAAACAGGAGCTCTCCGTAACCGGTGGCTCCGGCGGCAATGATATCAAGCTTCACGCCGGCCTGCCGGTAACGCTCCCGCATGGCGATCAATGCATTCTTCGCCACCAGGAGCGGATCTCCCTCATTGGCAGCATAGAACGAATCCAGAATGTTCTCCTCCTCATCCATCAGCACAAACTTGGTGGTGGTGCTTCCGGAATCGATGCCCAGATAGGCGCGCACAATCTCTCCTTTATGAAGCTGCGCCGGTCTGTTCTCCGGCAGACGATGTCTTTGTTCAAACGCCCGTCTTTCCTCTTCTGAGGCAAAAAATGGAGCGGCCTCCGACTCCTGTCCCGGCAGGGTACGATTCTGCGCTTCCTTCAATATCCGTATCAGCTCCGCAGCCCGGTAACTGTGCGTATCCTCCGCGAACATGGTCTCCAGCGCCAGCGCCGCACCACAGGCAATGATGATCTCCGGCCGCTTCGGGCGGATGATATCCTCTTCCGAGAGATGCAGACGCTCGGCAAAGACGCGCACCAGCGTCGGATGGAAAGTCAGCGGTCCTCCCTCGAAGGCCACCGGCTTCTCAATGTCCAGACCCTGCGCCAGACCTCCGATGGTCTGCTTGGCGATGGCATGGAAAGAAGAAAGAGCCAGGTCGGACTTGGCCACGCCCTGATTTAAGAGAGGCTGGATGTCCGTCTTTGCGTACACGCCGCAGCGGCCGGATATATCGTACACACAGCTTCCCTTCTCCGCCAGACTGTTGAACTCCTCCACCGGAACCTTCAATATGGAAGCAATCTCGTCAATAAACGCGCCGGTACCTCCGGCACAGCTCCCGTTCATCCGCATATCGGAAACATTCAGGGAACCATCCGCGCTGTCCGCATGGAAAAAGATAATCTTCGCGTCCTGTCCGCCCAGCTCAATGGCAGTACGGACCTTCGGATACTCTCTTCTAAGCGCCACAGAATTGGCAACCACTTCCTGAATGAACGGAACCTTAAGCGCCTGCGCAATCGGCTTGGCGCCGGAGCCTGTCAGAATAAGCCGGAAAGAGGCGTCCGGATACATTTTTTGAAAACCCTGCAGAATCAGGCAGACACTCTCCATCTGTCTCGCGTTATGTCTCTGATAATCAGAATATATGATCTCTCTTTCACTGCCCGCCAGCACGGCGATCTTCGTTGTTGTTGACCCAATATCTATGCCAACAAGAAAAGGTTCTTCATAGACTGCTGTCATTTCTCTACCTCAATATCTTCTGTAGTAATAAAACGAGAATAAGAGGCTGTATACATCTGAATCCTCAGCATGTAAACAGCCCCAATACGTCGAAAATTATTCTAGTGGCACTATAACACCTTCCGTCAGCCCTGTCAACCGCAAATCACAGAAATCGACACGGAACCGGACGTGCGTCAGGCCGTCTCGTCAAAGCTGATGACGGTCTTGTAATCTTTGCCTCTCTCTGCCAGCAGCGCATCAATCTGCGCCTTGATCTCCCTGTGCCGGCTGCGCATGGAATACGGCACCGCCAGGTCAAACATGAGCTTTGTCTTTTTGGAACTCCGCACCACCCGGAAATCATGCATGGAAAGCTTCGGATCGACTTTCACGATGATCTCATCCATGATCTCCCGCATGGTATTCCACTCCTCATCATTGAGCACTACCGGGTCATAGTGGATGACCAGGTGCACATTCATCTGCTCCAGCGCATCTCTTTCAATATCGTCAATGATATCATGACATTCCAGCGGGTCCTCCTCCGCGCTCAGTTCCGCGTGGACGGTGGCAAAGCACTGTCCCGGACCGTAGTCGTGCACCAGAAGATCATGGATACCCAGAATCTTCTCATGGGACAGCACAAGCTGCGTGATCCTGTCTATGAGTTCCGGGTCCGCCTGCTTGCCAAGAAGCGGCGAGATGGTCTCTCTGGCAATGTCCACACCGGAATACAGGATGAACACAGCCACCGCCAGACCGATGATTCCATCGATATTGACATGGAAGAAGTAGCCTACCGCGCAGCCGAGAAGAACGGCTGTGGAGGCGACCACGTCATTGCGGCTGTCCACAGAAGTGGCCTGCAGGGTGGTGGAGTGAATCCGATTCCCCAGAGAGCGGAAGAATCCCGCCATCCACAGCTTCACGGCGATGGACAAAACCAGCACGATAAATGTGGCAGCGGAGAACTCCACCGCCTCAGGATGCAGAATCTTCTGAAAAGAAGACTTCGCCAGATCAAAGCCGATGATCAGGATGAGCGCCGCCACCACCAGACCGGACAGATATTCATAGCGCGCGTGTCCATACGGATGCTCCGCGTCGGCCGGCTGCTGCGCCATCTTAAAGCCGAGCAGAGTCACTACCGAAGAAGAGGCGTCCGATAGGTTGTTGATGGCGTCGGCAATGATCGATACGGAGTTGGCCAGCCATCCCACCGTCAGCTTGCCGAGAAACAGCAGGAGATTGCATATGATCCCGGTGAATCCCGCCAGCCTGCCGATGGCCGAATGGACGGCCACCGACTCCGTATTCTCATAATCTTTTACAAACAATCGCAGCAAAAGCGATGTCATATTTATTACCTCCCTGTTCTTATAGCAAAAGTAACTTTACTATACCCGCAGAGGAGAAAAATGTCAACAAAGAACCCTGTATGTCGGTTTTCAGCCGTTCAGCCGCTTTGTAAAATCGGCCATGGCCTCAGAGATCTTAATCTGCTGTGGACAGACCTGTTCACAGCTTCTGCATCCGATGCAGGCGGAAGGCCATTTGTCTTCCGGCACAGCGCTCAGCGCCATCGGAGCGATAAATCCGCCGCCGGTAAAGCTGTGCTCATTGTACAGCTCCAGAAGCTTCGGAATATCCAGCCCCTGCGGGCAGTGGCTCACGCAGTAATGGCAGGCGGTACACGGAAGCACTCTGTTCAGCATACCATCAGCAATGGAAAGAAGTGCTTTCATCTCCTCCTCATTGAGCGGCTTATCCTCAGCAAATGTGTCAATATTGTCTTTAAGCTGCTGCTCGTTGGACATACCGGAAAGGATCATGGTCACCTCCGGAATGGACTGCAGGAAACGGAAGGCCCATGCCGGGATTTCCTCGTCCGGACGCAGACTCTTAAGAACAGCCTCGCTCTTCTCATCCAGCTTCGCCAGCTTGCCGCCGCGCACCGGTTCCATTACCCATACCGGGATGTTGTAAGTCTTTAACAGTTCCACCTTGGACTTGGCATCCTGGAAACTCCAGTCCAGATAGTTCAGCTGAATCTGACAGAACTCCATATGCTCGCCGTAGGCGTCCAGAAAACGTTTCATCACATCATAGCTGCCGTGTGCGGAGAATCCCAGATGACGGATTCGTCCGTTTTTCTTCTGCTCCATAAGATAATCAAAAATCCCGTACTTCGGATCCAGATACGCGTCAATATTCATCTCACAGACATTGTGGAACAGATAAAAGTCAAAATACTCTACCTGGCATTTCTCCAGCTGCTTCTCAAAAATCTCTTTTACCTTCGGCATGTTGGCAAAATCATAGCCCGGAAACTTGCTCGCCAGACAGAACTTCTCCCTCGGATATCTGTGCAGCACCCGGCCCATCACCAGTTCGGAATTGCCGGAATGATATCCCCACGCCGTGTCGTAATAATTCACACCGTGCTCCATGGCGTAATCCACCATCTGCGCAGTGGCGGCCTCATCGATCTTCGCATCATCCCCGTCGATGACCGGCAGGCGCATGGTTCCCATACCGAGAGCAGACAACTTCAAATCCTGAAAATCTTTATATACCATCGTTCTTATCCCCTTTCGTGAGTGAAAAATTAAAAAAGGTGCTTCTTCTATTATAAAACGCAGAAAAGCAGGTTGCAAATGCCCAAATCGAATGACATGGTATGCCCCGAAAGCTTTCTTCTCCCAAACTGCCGGAAAGCACAGCCTGATGATAAAGCGTGGGACAGCTTAAGATCACAATTCCTTCTCCGGTTTGATCCGGTCTTCTTCCGTGATCTCCCGGATCACCTGGCAGGGATTGCCCGCGGCCACCACATGCGGCGGGATATCCTTCGTCACCACGCTGCCGGCGCCTATGACGCTGCCCTCCCCGATGGTGACGCCGGGAAGAATAGTGACGCCGGCGCCCAGCCAGATATTATCTTCCAACGTGATCGGCAGCGCGATCTCCAGACCCTCATTGCGCTCCCCGGCCACCAGCGGGTGATTGGCCGTATACATCCCGCAGGAAGGGCCGATAAAACAGTGATTGCCGATGGTGATCGGCGCGCAGTCCATCAGGTAGGCATAGTGATTCACAAATGTCCCTTCACCGATGCGGCAGTTGTAACCGTAATCCACATTAAACGGCGGCAGAATCGTACTTCCCTCGCCAAAATGCGCCAGAAGCTTTGTGATGATATCCTGAATCTTCTCCCTCTCCACCGGGCTGGTGCGATTCAGTTCAAAACAGAGCTCCTCCGCATGATCTCTTTCTTTCAGCAGCTCCGGATTAAAATTGGCGTCGTACCAGAGCCCCCGGTCTTTCTTCTCCCGTTCTGTCATATTTCCATTCCTCCTACTACAATGATCGTGAAATGAAAAAAGCTCCTCCAGCTTCTCTGGAAGAGCTCTTCATGCCGATGGCCGGACTCGAACCGGCACGGATCATCTCCGCTTGATTTTGAGTCAAGTGCGTCTGCCAATTCCGCCACATCGGCTTATGCTCAATCTCCCGCACCGTGTCAATGGGTAACGCAGGACATTGCAAACATAGAATATATCATGCAGTTGTAACTGATGACTTAACGCATCAACTCTGGTATCCTATCACATTTCCAAAAAAATGTCAACCGCATTTTCACAGAAAATGTACATAGAAAATGTATGCTTTGAAAATGTACTCTGTTTCTTTTATCCGATCACAAACCCGCAGTCATAATTTCCATTTTTTCTTTTATAATAAAAGACTTTTCCGCCGTGCAGTTCCACGATCTGTTTTGTGAGGCGCATCCCCATGATGTGGGGCTTATTTACGGCGTCGCGGCGGGCACTGTCTCTGTGCGTGGTCTTCTCGTCTTCCTCCTCAGCTTCCAGACAGGCCACAATCTCGTCCGGGATGCCCGGTCCGCTGTCCCTGAAAACATAATGCAGCCGCTGCCCGTCACAGGTCAGACGGACGCTGATCTGACAGCCCTCCGGATTGTGACGGATACTGTTGCCGATCACGTTGTGAATGGCGCGCTTCATTAAAGGCACATCGGCCTCCACGCGGATTTTTTCTGCGGCCTCCGTGACAGTCAGCTCAATGGAATACTCCGGCTGGAGCCCCTGATTATAAAGATCCGCCACACATTCCCGCAGGACGCCGGCCGGGCTGCATTCCGACAGATGAAGAGGAAAGGTATCATAGCTGAGCTTGGAGGTCAGGTTCAGATTCTCGATCAGTTGTCTGATCAGCCCACTCTGCCGCCCGATGGCCGCTGCCATCTCCTGCTCCTGTCGGCCAAGAGAAGAATCCTCAGCCAGCCGCTCCGCATATCCGACGATCAGCGTCAGCGGCGTGCGGATATCGTGGGAGACACCGGCGATCCAGTCCGATCTGGCCTGATCCCGCCGGGACAGCTTCTCTTCCTGCTCAGAGAGCAGACGGGAAGTCTGATTGATCTTCTCCGCCAGCTCCCGGACAGCCCCTTTCTCTTTCAAATGTACCGGCTCCTTTCGGGACAGTTTCTCTATCCCATCGGAGATCGGTTTGACGGAGGCATAGAATTTCCAGCCAAAAATCAATACAAACAAAAGAATCACCGCCAGATTCACTGCGACAAAAAGCTGCGCAAGCCGCGGCAGGCTCTCAATCTGCCGCACGGACATGGGCACACTGTACATGGAAACCTCCTCCGGCGACTGCGCGCACACCAGCAGCAGGCCCTTTACTCCCCAGACACGGACCGGATAATCTTCCAGATACCATCGGGAAAAAGACGCCACATCAGACAGGCCGTACTGGCGCGGGAGATCATCCGGAAGCCTCCAGTCCCACACTACATTTCCTTCCTCATCAAGCGCCATGCCCCAGACAAAGCCACAGTCTTTCAGCTCTTTCTTGCCTTCCTCTGACAGCGTATGCACCGGATTCGATGCGATCTCCTGTCCGACCGTCTCCATGGTCTGCCGGAGAGCAGCGCCTGTTGCCCCGCTATTTTCCGCCCTGGTATAGATGATATAAAAAAAGATGGCCACATTGCTGATGAGGATCAGCAAAATGATCAGAAAAGCAGAGAGCAGATATCTCCGGATTCCCCGTAAAAATGTTTTCATCGGTCCCCACCTGCCTTGTCCGTCTGCGGTTTTGCCAGACGATATCCCAGCCCTCTGGCCGTCAGCAGCCAACGGGGATGCGATGGGTCCTCCTCAATCTTCTCCCGCAGATGCCGGATGTGCACCATGAGCGTATTCTCATAACCATAATAGGAATCCTGCCACGCCGCCTCACACAATGCGTCAAATGTGACGATCCGTCCCTGATTCTCCCACAGCTTCTTTAACAGGATCAGCTCCTTGGCCGTGAGCGCGATCTCCGTATCCCCCGTCTTTACCAGACCTTCCGCGAAGGAAATCCGCCGGTCTCCCAGAGAAACCTCTTCGTCTTTCTTCTCATCCCGCTCCCGCGTGGCATAGGTCCGCTTCAATATGGCTCCCACCCGGAGCACCAGCTCCTGTGACAGAAACGGCTTCGTGATATAATCGTCAGCGCCCAGCCCCAGCCCGAACAGCCTGTCGTTATCCTCATCCTTCGCCGACAGAAACAGAATCGGCAGGTCCGACGTCTCCCGGAACCGCCGAAACAGGGTAAAGCCGTCCCCGTCCGGCAGCATGATATCAAGAATCGCCATATCCGGCTCCTCCTTCCCGAAACACTCCACCGCTTCCTTTACATTTTCTGCCGTGACGATGCGGGTGTAACCGCTGCGCCGCAAAGTATCCCGGATCATCATGAGCAGTTCCCGGTTATCGTCAACCAGCAGGATTTTTCTGTCATATATATTCATACCTTTCGACCTCCAGAATTCGTC
>DXEQ01000135.1 GCA_019114885.1 Candidatus Anaerobutyricum stercoripullorum | reverse complement strand
GATTGATATAATTCATGATGTTTGACTGTACTTCCTGACAATTCATTCTTATTCTCCGTTATCTTTTTGGGGCCGGTACATTTTCCCGCTTATCAGAAAATGTACCGGCCGCTCCTTTGTCCTACGCCTCTTTTAAAAATGCGGCGTATCCTTTCTTTGCCTCATACAGATCCGCCTTGCTGATGATCTCACAAGGCGCGTGCATACTGAGGACGGCAACCCCGCTGTCCACCACTTCCATACCGTAAAGCGCGGCGATATAGGCGATGGTTCCGCCTCCTCCGAAGTCTACCTTTCCAAGCTCCGCCGTCTGAAAAGCAACCTGGTTTCCGTCAAAGATCCGGCGAAGCTGCGCCAGATACTCCGCGTTGGCGTCGTTGGAGCCGGACTTGCCCCGGGCTCCGGTATATTTATTTAACACCAGTCCTTTTCCGAAATACGCGCTGTTCTTTTTCTCAAAAGCCTCGCTGTATGCCGGGTCGTAAGCCGCGCTCACATCGGAGGAGAGCATCTTTGACCGGGCCAGTGTCCGGCGCACCGCCAGATTGGAATCTGTGCCGAGAAGCGCCAGAATCTCAGCCACCGCATTTTCAAAAAACATGGACTGCATACCGGTGGCGCCCACACTGCCGATCTCCTCCTTATCCACGAGAAGACAGCAGGACGTCCGCTCCACAGCCTCCGCCTCCATCATCGCCACAAAGGAAGGGTAGGCGCAGACACGGTCGTCATGGCCGTATCCGGCGATCATGCTCCGGTCAAGGCCGCAGTCTCTGGCCGGTCCCGCCGGCACCACCTCGATCTCCGCAGAGAGAAAATCGTCTTCTTCCATGTTATATTTTTCTTTTAAGAGACGCAGAACATTTGCCTTGACTGCGTCTTTCTCCTCATCTTTTAGAGGACAGCTGGCCACCAGCACGTCCAGATTCTCCCCGGCAACGACTTCGCTGCCTTTTCTGGCCAGCTGCTTTGACGCCAGATGCACCAGAAGGTCCGTCACATACACAACCGGGTCCGCCGGGTCCTCTCCGATGTTCACCGGAACCACCGTACCGTCCTTTTTGGCAATCACGCCGTGCAGAGCCAGAGGGATGGTCACCCACTGATACTTTTTGATGCCCCCGTAATAATGGGTATCCAGAAAAGCCAGCTCCGTATCCTCATACAACGGCACCTGCTTTAAATCCAGTCGCGGAGAATCGATGTGCGCGCAGAGGATATTCATGCCATCGGTGAGAGGCTTCCTGCCAATCTGGAACAGGGCGATAGTCTTGCCCATGCCAACGGCGTACACCTTATCGCCGGCCTTTAACGAAGTCCCTTCTTCCACCAGTTCTTCCAGGGAACGGTATCCGTTCTTTCTCGCCTCCGCCTCAAAAAATGCGGTGCACTCCCGTTCTGTCTTACACCGGCTTAAAAACGCCTTATAAGCGTCAGAAAGCTGTTCCAGTTCTTTTCTATCATCTTCTTCATATGTCAGCCAGACATTGTCTTTCATCTGTTCTGCCTCCTGTTCTTGTCAAAAATAAGAAAACGCCGGGTAAATCGGCGTTTTCCTCCTGCTGCCGCCGGCTTTTTCTGTTCTTCATCATACCACAAGTGGGTACTTTCGTCAAAACAGACAAAGCCGCCGCAGAACGTATTCAGAGTTAATTTTCCTTCTCTTCCTCCACGTCAAAGGAGACCGGTTTCAGATCGTCCTCATACAAAGTAGCCAGATCCATCTCAGGAAGTTCCGGATGCGTCACGTTTTTACT
This sequence comes from Candidatus Anaerobutyricum stercoripullorum, assembly GCA_019114885.1. Lineage (GTDB taxonomy): Bacteria > Bacillota > Clostridia > Lachnospirales > Lachnospiraceae > Anaerobutyricum > Anaerobutyricum stercoripullorum. The sequence goes on along the minus strand of DXEQ01000135.1, from coordinate 6,428 downwards.
CTCCTCCTCATCCAGAATGAAGGATACCAGAAGCGCATCCTGATTGACCTCGTCGCCGTCGGCCACATAGATCTTATCCACAATACCGGATACTCTGGAGGTGACGGTCGTCTCCATCTTCATGGCCTCGATGGTCATGAGCGGCATGTTCTTCTTCACCACATCGCCTTCCCGGATCTTGATGTCACAGATCGTTCCCGGCATGGAAGCGCCCAGATGGCAAGGGTTCTTCGGATCCACCTTCAGACGGCGATCCGCCTTGACCTCAAAATGTTTGTCGAGGACGCGGGTCTCCCGGTAGAACCCGTTGACTTCAAACTGGAGCGTCCGGTACCCCTTCTCATCCGGCTCGGACATCTGCACGAACTTGATGAGGATATCGTTGCCTTCCTCCATCTGAATGACCGTCTCCTCGCCCGGCCTGAGCCCGTAAAAATATACATGGCTCTCCAGTTTGGACACGTCATTGTATGCCTGGAAATGCTCGCAGTAATCTTCATACACCCTCGGATACAATGCGTAACTTAAGACCTTCTGCTCCATGACCTCCGGCTTTTCCATGGTATCCATATAGTAGTTCTCTTTCAGATGTCTGGCAATCTCCTCAAAATCCACATCCGGCAGCTGCTCGCTCGGGCGGCCTTGCACCGGCTGCCTTCCTTTCAGCACAATACGCTGAAATTCTTCCGGAAAACCGTTCTCCGGCTGTCCCAGCATCTCCTGGAAATATTCCACCACGGAATCCGGATAGGACAGTTCCCGGCCATCCGTGAAGATTGTCTCCTTGCTGAGATTATTTCTCTGCATGAAGATGGCCAGATCACCCACCACTTTGGAGGTCGGCGTCACCTTGATGATGTTGCCCAGAAGTTCATCTGCCTCCTTATATAATCTGCGGATTTCTTTAAAATTATTACCCACGCCCATATCTTTCAGCTGCGCGGAAAAGTTGGAATACTGTCCGCCCGGCATACCATACTTGTAGATGGCCGTATCCGGCGCGTCAATACCGCTCTCAAATACCTTATAGACCTTCCTCTCATGGGCATAGTATTCATCCAGCACGAGAAGGCCGTCCGGATCGATCCGGGTATCCCTCGGCGTGTCTTTCAGGGCTTCCACCAGAGAATTGAGAGACGGCTGGCTGGTCATGGAACTCATGGAACCGATGGCGCAGTCCACGATATCGACCCCGGCCTCCGCCGCCATCAGATAGGTTCCGATGCCGTTGCCGGCCGTATCGTGCGTGTGCAGATGAATCGGCACGCGGACAGTCTCTTTCAAAGCCTCCACCAGCTTCTTTGCCGCGTACGGCTTAAGGAGCGACGCCATATCTTTGATGGCGACACAGTGACATCCCATGGCCACCAGCTCCTCCGCCTTCCGGCAGTAATAATCAATGGTGTACGTTGTCTCCTTCGGGTTCAGCACATCCCCAGTATAACAGATGGCACCCTCCACAATCTTGCCGGTCTTTAAGGCTTCTTCCACCGGCAGCTTCATATTCTCCATCCAGTTCAGGCTGTCAAAGATGCGGTACACATCCACGCCGTGATCGCTGGATACCTTGATAAACTTCCGGATCACATTGTCCGGATACGGACTGTAGCCCACCACGTTGGAAGCCCGCAGGAGCATCTGAATGAGCACGTTCGGCATCCTCTCCCGCAGAAGATCCAGCCGCTTCCACGGCGACTCCTTTAAGAACCGGTAAGCTGTGTCATATGTGGCGCCGCCCCATGCCTCGATGGAGAAGGCGTCCTTCAAATACAGATTCGTGGCTCTGGCCGCGCCGGCCACTTCCTTCGTCCGCATACGGGTGGCCAGCAGCGACTGCTGCGCGTCCCGCATGGTCGTATCTGTCACATAGAGCTTCTTGCTCCGATATACTTTCTGGGTAAATTCTGTGGCGCCCAGCCGCAGAAACTCGTCTCTCGTGCCCCGGATCTCTTTTTCCGTGTCAATGACAGGCACACGCCGGTCTTCCAGATACGGCTTCGGTCCCGGATTGACATTGACCATCTTGTTGGCAAGAAACTCCAGAATCTTCGTGGTCCGGTCCAGCTTGCTGTGCATCTCGATCAGCTCCGGCGTCTCGCTGATAAATGTGGTATAACACTTTCCTTCCTGGAACACCTTGTGGTTGAGCAGGTTGATCAGGAAGGTCATATTGGTCTGCACGCCGTGGATCCGGAACTCCTTCAAAGCGCGGACAGACTTGCGGATGGCTCCCGCGAACGTCCGGTCATGGGAGACCAGCTTCACCAGCAGGCTGTCATAATGGGAATTAATGACGGCTCCCGCGTAGGCAATCCCGCCGTCAAGCCGGATTCCGTTACCCGCACTGGACCGGTACAGATCGATCTTGCCGTGATCCGGCAGAAAATGATTGGACGGGTCCTCCGTGGTGATGCGGACCTGAATGGAATAGCCGACACATTTCACCTCATTCTGCGAATAAATATGAATATCCGGGCTGTTTAACGGATAGCCCTCCGCGATCAGAATCTGGCAGATAACGATATCGATTCCCGTGATCATCTCCGTCACCGTATGCTCCACCTGAATCCGCGGATTCATCTCGATAAAATACGGATGCTGTTCCTCATCCACCAGAAACTCCATGGTTCCCACGTTGGTGTAACCCACCCGCCTTGCCAGCCGCTTGGCGCTGTCCATGATCTTCTTCCGGATCTCCTCGGAGATCGTCCACGCCGGGGCAAACTCCACCACCTTCTGATTATTCTTCTGGACGGAACAGTCCCGGTCGTATAAATGTACGATATTTCCGTAATTGTCTCCCAGAATCTGTACTTCGATATGCTTCGGATGAATCAGGTATTTCTCCAAAAACAGCTTGGACTCTCCGAACGCTCTTTTTGATTCATTTTCCGATTTGGCGAAGGCCTCCTCCATGTCTTCCTTTCGCTCCACGATGCGCATACCCCGGCCGCCTCCACCGTTGGATGCCTTGAGCATCACCGGATAACCGATGCGGTCCGCCTCCGCCATGGCTGCCGCCGCGTCCGGCAGGATGAAATCACTGCCGCTGATGATCGGCACATTGCTGTCATAAGCCGCCTGTTTGGCGGACAATTTATCTCCCATGATATTCATGGCTTCCACAGTCGGGCCGATAAAAACGATACCGTTCTTCCGGCAGGCTTCCGCAAACGGCGGATACTCCGACAAAAATCCATAACCCGGATGGATGGCGTCCGCCTTCTTCTCTTTCGCGATCCGAATGATCGTCTGGATATCCAGATAGGCGTCCACCGGTCCCTTATCCGGGTCCAGCGGGTACGCCTCATCCGCCTTGGACCGGAACAGCGCGTAGCGGTCCTCCTTGGAATAGACCGCGATGGAACCGATACCTAGTTCCTCCAGCGCCCGGAAAATACGGATGGCGATCTCTCCACGGTTCGCCACCAGTACCTTTTTAAATTTATGTACCATTACATGCATATGATCGTTCCTCCCTCACTGCTACCCCTTTTATTCTGCATCAGAACAAAAAAATATCCCCTGTATTTTACTAGTATATATATAACTGCATAATAAAACAAGGGTGATTCATACTTTTTTCGTATACATTTTCATCAATCCATGCTATACTTTTTTAAAATAGTACATCATATGTGCAACGGAATATATCCGCGTCAGCGGACACAGAAGTCTGTTCTCATAGGCAGAAAGGATGACTCACATGAAAGTATTACTGATAAATGGAAGCCCGCATGCGAAAGGATGTACCTGGCGGGCATTACTGGAAGTGGAAAAGACGCTCCACATGGAAGACATTGAGACCGAATGGCTCCACATCGGCTTCGAGCCGGTCCGCGGCTGTATGGGCTGCGGTATGTGCCGCAAGAATAAGCTTGGCAAATGTATTTTCGGCGAGGATGCCGTCAATGTGGCGATTGCCAGAATGGAACAGTGTGACGGCCTGATCGTGGGGACGCCGGTGCATTACGCCTCCGCAGCCGGAGGTATCACCTCCTTCCTCGACCGGATGTTTTATTCCAGCAAGGGTTTTCCATACAAACCGGGCGCCGCTGTGGCCAGCTGCCGCCGGGGAGGCTCCATCGGCGCCCTGGACCAGCTGAACAAATATTTCACCATCAGCAACATGCCTGTGGTGCCGTCCGCCTACTGGAACATGGTCTTCGGCAACACACCGCAGGAAGTGGAACAGGATAAAGAGGGCATGATGGTCATGCGCACTCTTGGCCGGAACATGGCCTGGATGCTCAAGTCCATCGAGGCAGGACGGCAGGCAGGTCTCGCCGTTCCGCAGCCGGAGAAAAAGGTCCGGACCAATTTTATCCGTAAGCTGGAACCGGAGGAGAAAGACTTCGCTCCGTACTTCACTTCCTATAATAAAGTAGATAAAAAATATCAGGAAGAGGACTGATGGATCATGCATGATATGAATTCCCATGGGCACACTCATGACACAGCCCACGGTCATACCCACACCCAGACGAAGGCGGTCATCAACCGCCTTTCCCGGGCGATCGGGCATCTGGAATCCGTGAAACGGATGGTGGAGAACGGACAGGACTGTTCCGACGTCCTGATTCAGCTTGCCGCCGTCCGTTCCGCCATCACCAACACCGGCAAGATCATCCTGAAGGATCATCTGGATCACTGTATCGTGGACGCCATTGAACATGATGACCCGGAGGCCCTCTCTCAGTTCAAAAAAGCGATCGATCAGTTCATCAAATAGTGCTGGATTCTCTACTGGTGATAATAACTGAAAAAGTCCGCCATCTTTTCCACCGACTCTTTCAGCACCTCAATCCGCGGCAGAAAGACCACGCGGAAGTGGTCCGGCTGCTTCCAGTTGAAGCCGCCGCCGTGGATGAGCAGGATCTTCTTGTCGCGCAGCAGATCCAGAGCAAACTGCTCGTCATTCACAATCCCGAACTTCTTCACATCAATTTTAGGAAAAATGTAAAAGGCCGCCTTCGGCTTTACGGCACTGATACCCGGAATATCCGTGAGCGCCTTGTAAATGTAATCCCGCTGCTCCCGGATCCGGCCGCCCGGAACCACATAACTCCTGACACTCTGGTGGCCGCCCAGCGCCGTCTGCACGATGGACTGCGCCGGAACATTGGAACAGAGACGCATGTTGGAGAGCATCTTGATTCCTTCCATATAATCCTTCGCCATCTTTTTATTCCCGCTCATGATCATCCAGCCAATGCGGAATCCCGCAATCATATGAGACTTGGACAGACCGCTGTATGTGACGCAGAACAGATCCGGCGCCAGCGACGCGATGGAGACATGCTCCTCCCCGTCCATGACAAGCCGGTCGTAGATCTCATCGGAGAAAATGATCAGCTGGTGCTCTCTGGCAATGTCCACGATCTGCTGCAGCACCTCTCTCGGATAGAGAGCGCCGGTCGGATTATTCGGATTGATGATGACGATAGCCTTCGTCCTGTCGTTGATCTTCCTGCGGATATCCGCCATATCCGGATACCAGTCCGACTGCTCGTCACAGATATAGTGGACTGCCGTTCCTCCCGCCAGCGTGGCGCAGGCCGTCCACAACGGATAGTCCGGTGACGGAATCAGAATCTCATCCCCGTCATCCAGAAGCGCGGACATACAGATATTTATCAGCTCACTGACACCATTACCCGTATAGATATCTTCCATGGTCACATTGGGAATCTGTCTGAGCTGCGCGTACTGCATGATAGCCTTTCTTGCCGAGAACAGTCCGTTGGCCGGGGAATATCCCTCGCACTCCGTCAGCTGCCGGCGCATATCATAGATCACCTCGTCCGGCGTCCGGAAACCAAACGGCGCCGGGTTACCGATGTTCAATTTCAGAATCTGCGTTCCTGCCTCTTCCATTCTCGCGGCCTCATCCACCACCGGACCCCGCACATCATATAAAACATTGTTCAATTTATTTGACTTTCTGAACTCCCGCATCACTCTTCCTCCTGTACTCTCTTTTTTCTCCTCCTGCGGTTCGCCGCTGCCTTGCCGGCTTTTCTCCTGTCTGCCGCTTCGCAGCCACTCTTCCTCCACGTACAGCACCTGCGCCAGACAATGCAGAATCTCCGCGCGCGGCACATTTTTCCCGCTGACATACTGACTGATGTGACTCTTTCCGATCTTCACACCCCGCAGGGCCGCATCATGGATGATATCAATCTGCTTCTTTCCCTGCTGCTCCATGGCCATCCGCAGCCGGTCCGCAAATGTCTCTCCTGTCATAATCCCGTCTCCTTCTACATTCATCGTACCATAGCTTTACACTGCTGCTTAAGTTCAAAATATTTTGAACTTAAATTGAAGGAATTATACCACAGTTTTTCAGTTGGTTCAATTATTTTTTCGTTCAATTTTATTTTTTCACAGACCTTGTTCATTTCCATTTTTTACTTTTCAACACATTT
>DXEQ01000134.1 GCA_019114885.1 Candidatus Anaerobutyricum stercoripullorum | reverse complement strand
GCTTATTGAAAAATACGGTCTGGAATTCAAATAGACAGAATAGTAAGAAAAGATTCATAAAAACTTCAAAATTTATCAGGAAAACACTTCCTTTTTTATTTTGTACGGGGTATAATAAACCCGTATAACTTAGGGCGATGGTAATATTACACATCGACAACTGTGCAAACAGAAGAATATATTTTATGGAGGTTATTTTATTATGGCTTTAGTATCAGCAAAAGAAATGTTACAGAAAGCAAAAGCAGGACACTACGCAGTTGGTCAGTTCAACATCAACAACCTGGAGTGGACCAAATCTATCCTGTTGACAGCAGAAGAGTGCAAATCTCCTGTTATCCTGGGTGTATCCGAAGGCGCGGGCAAATACATGGCCGGATACAAGACCGTTGTCGGTATGGTAAACGGTATGCTGGAAGAGTTAAAGATCACAGTTCCTGTAGCTCTTCATCTTGACCACGGTTCCTACGAAGGAGCTAAGGCTTGTATCGAGGCAGGTTTCTCCAGCATCATGTTCGACGGTTCTCATCTCCCATTCGAAGAGAACGTAGAGAAGACAAAAGAATTAGTAGCAATCTGTGAAGAAAAAGGAATGTCCATCGAGGCAGAAGTTGGTTCCATCGGCGGCGAAGAAGACGGCGTTGTAGGAATGGGCGAGTGCGCAGACCCACAGGAATGTAAAGCAATCGCAGACCTGGGCGTTTCCATGCTGGCAGCCGGCATCGGCAACATCCACGGCAAATATCCGGAGAACTGGGCAGGATTACAGTTCGACGTACTGGATGAGATCCAGAAATTAACCGGAGACATGCCTCTCGTATTACACGGCGGCACAGGTATCCCGGAAGACATGATCAAGAAAGCAATCTCTCTGGGCGTTTCCAAGATCAACGTAAACACAGAGTGCCAGATCGCATTCGCAGAAGCTACACGTAAATACATCGAAGAAGGCAAAGACCTTCAGGGCAAGGGCTTTGACCCACGTAAATTATTAGCACCTGGCGCAGAAGCAATCAAGGCTACTGTAAAAGAAAAAATGGAGATCTTCGGCTCCATCGGCAAAGCTGAGTAATCACTGAGATTCTCAAACAGGTAAGAAGATAAGAAGAAAGAGGAAGGTCGGAACGGACTTTCCTCTTTTTTTAAAATTATGAAGAAAATGTATGATTGATCAAGCTGTCACTATGATATGAAGTAGTGGTGGCTTATTTTTTTGATTTCCAGCTCCCATCTTTCGCCTTGACTCTTTCCTCTATCTGTGCCATAATATTATCGACATATGTCGTAAATGAATTGCTGTGGAGGTGAGAGGATGGCAAGACCCAGCCGATGCCGCCGCGTGTGCGCGGAACCGGCTTTTGACAGTTTTGCTCCCTGTGGGAGAGAGGCCGGGGAGCCGGTGGCGCTGACGGTGGATGAGTATGAGGTGATCCGTCTGGTGGATTATGAGAAGAAGACCCATGTTCAGTGTGCCGCGCAGATGGGGATTTCCAGGACCACCGTCACGGAGATTTACGAGAGAGCCCGTTATAAGATTGCGGACTGTATCGTCAACGGGAAGACGCTTCGGATCGCCGGTGGGAATTATCATGTCTGCCGGGGACGAGCCGGCGATGAGAGAGGCTGTGGACAGCGCTGCCGCTGGGCGGCGCAGAAGCAGTGGCGGCAGAGATCCGGAGAGGACGAAGTATTTGCGGAAAGGAATGAGGATACTATGAGAATCGCAGTAACTTATGAAGAAGGAAATGTATTTCAGCACTTTGGTCATACCAGTCAGATGAAGATTTATGACGTGGAAGAGGGAAAGGTCATCCATGAGGAAGTGGTGGATACCGCTGGCAGCGGCCACGGTGCGCTGGCAGGCTTCCTTGCCGGACTGAAGGTGGATATGCTGATCTGCGGCGGCATCGGCGCCGGTGCGCGGGTGGCCCTTGCGGAGGCAGGAATTGAACTGTATCCGGGCGTCAGCGGACAAGCCGATGACGCCGTGGCGGCTTTCCTTGCGGGTAAGCTGGATTATGACCCGGATACCCAGTGCAGTCATCATGACCATGCGCACGGAGAAGGCCACTGTGGCCATCATGGAGAGGGCCATTGCGGCGAGGATAAGCACGGCTGCGCCGGTAACCATTAAAAAATGGAGCAAAAAGCCATGGCGCCGGCAGCATCCATGGCGGGGATGTGTCACACAGCGCTGACCGACAGCCGACTGAACGGTCGGTGAGTGCTGATGTCAGGACGCTGCCGGCAGCAACACCTAACAGATGCGCGGCAGCTGCATCCCGGTGAGTTTTGGAAGGATGCGCTGCCCGCCGATGGCAGTCCGCAGCAGAACTTTGCCGGGCATGTTTTCGGTGACGGTGCCGATTCTTGCGGCCTGTTCGCCGCCCGGAATCTGGCGGATGGCACGGAGGATATCGTCCGCGGCCTCCGGCGCGCAGACGACGAGCATCCGTCCCTCGCAGGCACAGTAGAGCGGGTCGAGCCCCAGCATATGACAGGCCGCTTCCACTGCCGGTTCCACAGGACATGTACTTTCTTCCAGTTCGATGGAGAAGGACATCCCTTCTGTGAATTCGTTTAAGGTGGTGGCGACGCCGCCGCGGGTAGGATCACGGAGGATGCGGATGTGTGCGCCCGCTGCGTCCAACGCCGCCGCGCTGATGATGTGGAGCGGCTGACAGTCGGAACGAAGGGGACTGTTTTCGGAGAGCAGTCCGGAGCGGGTCATCATGACGGCGGCCCCGTGGCAGCCTATGCTGCCGCTTATGAGCACGGCGTCGCCGGGCCGGATGCCGGCCTTCCCGGGAAGCTCTGCCCGCTGGAAGCCGATTCCGGCAGTGTTGATATAGATGCCGTCGCCCTTGCCCGCCTCCACCACCTTGGTGTCGCCGGTGACGATGGATACACCGGCCGCCCTGGCTTCTCCTGCGATGGAAGCGACGATGCTTTTCAGGTCGTCAAAGGAGAATCCTTCCTCTATAATAAAAGAAAGACTCAGATATTTAGGCTCTCCGCCTGCCATGCACAGATCGTTGACTGTGCCGCAGACGGAGAGTTTTCCTATGTCTCCACCGGGGAACTTCCACGGTGTGACCACAAAGCTGTCGGTGGAAAATACCAGTTTGTCGCTGCCGGAGAGCAGCGCGCCGTCCCCCAGATTGGACAGGGCGGCGTTATCAAAGGCAGGCAGCAGGATGGATTCGATCAGTTGGGAAGTCTTTAACCCGCCGCTGCCGTAATCCAGCGTGATCTGTCTGTCCTTAATGCCGGGGTTGGCCGAAATCGTGCGCGGTGATTCTCTGAGAACGGCAGCCGCATAACCCCGTCCAGGTTCTGCGCAGTCATCTGCGGAAACCACATTTTCTAATAGATTATCTTTATGATCTGTCGTTGACGTCATTTCATCTGCCCCACTTTCTGTTGCAAAATAATATCATCCATATTGGTAGGCGGTGGCGCAGGAACCCTCGCCGGATACCATGCACGGCCCCACCGGGTTGTCCGGTGTGCAGACCCGCCGAAACAGCGGACATTCTCCGGGGCGCATGACGCCGCGGATGATCTGCGGGCAGCGGCAGCCGGGAATCTCTTTTTCCTCGGAAGGGCGGAGCGAGAACTTCCTTGCGGCGTCCCACGATGCGTATTCGTCCTGGATGGCGAAACCGCTGTTTTCGATGTGCCCCAGGCCCCGCCAGTCGGAGCCTGCCGGACGGAAGACTTTTTCCATGAGGGCTCTGGCAGCGGGATTGCCGCCCGGGCGGACCAGCCTGGTGTATTCATTCTTCAGTGCCGGCCGGCCACTGGCGATCATTTCGGTCAGAGTCAGAATAGAATAGAGAAGGTCTGCCGCCTCAAAACCAGCCACCACGCCGGGCAGCCGGTAATCCTTTGGCAGAAAAGCAAATGCGTCGGCGCCGATGACGGCGGCCACATGGCCGGGGCATAAGAAGCCGTTTACGGCAAAGTCTTCGGCTTCAATCAGGGAGCGGATGGCCGGTTCCGTCCGTTTCAGAAGGCAGAGGACGGAAAAATTGGCAAGCTTCCGGGAGGCGGCCTCCAGGATACAGGCTGCCGTGCCGGGAGCGGTCGTCTCAAACCCCACGCCGAGGAAAACGACTTCCGTGTCCGGATGCTCCTCTGCCAGCCGGATGGCTTCCATGGGAGAGTAGACGGACATTACATTTCCTCCGCCGGCGCGCCGTTTCAGCAGACTGTCTCCCTGTGTGGAACCGGGTACCCGCAGCAGATCGCCATAGCTGGCGATCAGGGTATCTGGCCGCTGAGACAGGGCAAGGATCGCATCGATGACGCCGGTCGGCGTGACGCAGACCGGACAGCCGGGGCCGGAGAGCAGCGTCACATTTTCCGGCAGGATACTTTTGACGCCGGTGCGGGCGATGGCCATGGTGTGGGTGCCGCAGATCTCCATCAGGCGGATGGGGCCGCTCTGATCGCTGTAACGCCGTATCTTTTCCAGGAGAAGGGGGACGTCCTGCGGCTGTTTAAAAGAATTCTCATAAAGCATTTCTGATCTCCTCCAGCAGGGCGATGTTTTCGAGCGCTTCCTTCTCGGACATTTTTTCTATGGCAAATCCGGCGTGTACCATGACGTAATCGCCGGGATGCGGGTCCGTGATAAAATCAATGCGGATATCCTGCGAGAGTCCCCCGGCTTCACAGTGTGCCAGAGAACCGTCTATCTTATGAATCTTCATTGGCATTGCCAGACACATGGTCATATCCCTCCGTTCGATGTTCGTGTGGTGTTTCAATATCTATATTTTTGATGTAGAACTCTTTGCCGGACAGAAGCTTAAGCCGGATGCTGCCGCAGTGCGGACATTCCAGATGGCGGGGCGTGATCTCCCCCTCCTGTCCACAGTCCAGACAATGTATGCGCACCGGCAGGATCTCCGCCTCGATCCGGGCGCCCTCGGCGGCCGTGCCCTCCGCCAGCATGTCCAGATACACCTGAATACAATCCGGCACGATGCCGCGAAGCGGTCCGATGCAGAGCCGGATGGTGCGGATCCGGGCGCCGTGCCGTGCCTCCGCCTCCCGGAGGCAGCGGTCAAGCAAATGTTCCGTGATACTCAGTTCGTGCATAAAATGTGCCTCCCCAAAACTCATTTTCTCAAGCCCTGTTATCATAGCACATTTTCGTGAAAAAAAACACAAATTCTCCTGTAAGGCTTGTAAATTTCGTCAAAGAGGACTATAAATAGAGGAGACAGATTTACTCATTTTTAAACAAAAAAGAGAAGAAAAATGTGAAAGGAGGACAACGATAATGATACCATTACTGATTGGGATTCCGGCGTTGCTGGCAGTGCTGTTCCAGGTGGTCCGAGGGGAGAAAGCCAGGGGATACATGGTCTATGCAGGCGCTGGTATTATTATGCTCACGATGGTTATATTTATCGCAGACTGGATCGGCGGCGGGGCGCAAACATGGACGTTTTATCCAAAGACCGAGCTGATCGATCATCTGATGACCGTGGGGGATATTTTCCTCATGTGCCTGATCATTTATTTAAGTGTGAAGTATGGAAAGGTGCTTCCCATCATCCTTTCCGTGCTGCAGACGGCGCTGGTGCTGTACACGGAATCTTCCACGGAGGTTGTGGAAGGCCCTCATATGATGGTGGACTGGCTGACGGTCCTGATGTGCATCATCATCGCCTGTATCGGAGGTTTTATCTGTATTTATACGGTGGGATATATGAAGGGGTATCACAGCCATCATAAGGATGTGAGGGACAGACAGCCGTTTTTCTTTTCCATGCTGTTTCTGTTTCTGGCGGCCATGTTCGGACTGGTGCTTTCTCAGAATCTTGTGTGGATCTACTTCTTCTGGGAGATCACCAGCGTGATCTCTTTCCTGATGATCGGCTATACCCGTACGGATGAGGCGGTGAATAACAGCTTCTGTGCCCTGTGGATGAACCTGCTGGGCGGCCTGGGCTTTGCCGTGGCCATTTTCCTGATGGCAAAGGGACAGGGCTCGCTGCAGCTTACGGATGTGGTGAGCAGCGGTGCGCTTCTTCCGCTCATGTGCCTGTCGCTGGCCGGTCTTACCAAGTCCGCGCAGCTGCCGTTTTCCACCTGGCTTCTGGGAGCCATGGTGGCGCCGACGCCGTCCAGCGCGCTTTTGCACAGCGCGACCATGGTCAAGGCGGGCGTGTACCTGCTGATCCGGATTTCGCCGGCCCTCTCCGGCAATCTGGTGGGACTCATCGTCTCCAGCATCGGCGGACTTACCTTTATCATGGCCAGTATGATGGCTATCGCGCAGAATGACGCCAAGAAGGTGCTGGCTTTTTCCACGATCTCCAATCTGGGACTGATCGTCGGCTGTTCCGGCATCGGCGTGGAGGAGACGGTCTGGGCGGCCATCTTCCTGATGATGTTCCACGCGGTCAGCAAGTCCATGTTGTTCCAGTCTGTGGGAGCCACGGAGAACACGCTGGGGTCCAGAGATATCGAGGATATGCACGGCCTGATCATCAAGGTACCCCGTCTTGCCTATATTATGGGTATCGGCATCGCGGGCATGTATCTGGCACCGTTTGGTATGCTGATTTCCAAGTGGGTGGCCCTCAAGGCGTTCGTGGATTCAGGAAATGTAGTGCTTGTATTATGTATTGCCTACGGCAGCGCCACGACAATGTTCTACTGGACCAAATGGCTGGCCAAGCTGCTCTGCCGTCATATCCCGCGGGATTCTGTTAAAGATGTGACGAGAAAGGACGAGTATGTGTCCATGGTATTCCATGCCTGCACGATGCTTCTTCTGTGCCTGCTTCTGCCTCTGGTGGCAAAATGGCTGGTCAACCCGATTGTGCGGCAGCTGTTCGGCATCTCGAAGGACGTCCTTTCCATGAGTGTTCTCACGACCATGGCAATCATGCTGGTCTCCATCTTTGTGGTACCGGCGGCCATGTTCTTTATCAGCCGCAGATCGCAGGCGGAACTGGTGCCGATCTACATGAACGGTATCAACGAGGGAGATAACCGGTATTTTACCGACAGTTTCGGAGGAAAGGAACATCTTTATTTAAGCAACTGGTATCTGCGATTTGAATTCGGACGCCGGCATCTGCGGATTCCGTCCATCATCCTTGCGGCGGCGGTGCTTGTCATCGGATTCTGTCTTGTGATAGGAGGTGTATCATGGTGAAAGTGATCTTTGTTATCCTGTATCTGATCTTCGCTCCGTTTCTGGGGGCCCTCCTGGACGGCATTGACCGTATCATCAGCGCGAGGATGCAGCGGAGAAAAGGACCGAAGCTGATGCAGCCATTTTATGATCTGGGGAAGCTGTTTTCCAAGAAAAGGATTGCGGTCAACAATGTGCAGCTTTTCCTGAATATGAGTTACCTGGTCATCCTGATGATCGCCGGAAGCATGCTTTTTGCCGGAGCGGATATCCTGATGGTACTGTTCATCTTAAGTACCGCCGATATGTTCCTGATCATGGCTGCCTCCAGTGACTCTTCGCCTTATGCCAACATGGGTTCCAGCCGGGAGATGCTGCAGATGATGGCCTACGAGCCGCTGACCCTCCTGGTCGCCGTGGGATTTTATCTGACCACAGGTTCCTTCCATGTATCAGACATCATTCAGGCGGACACGAGCGCGGTCGTCTGGATGCCGGGACTGCTGGTCGGCTTCATGTTTACGGCCGCCATTAAGTTCCGGAAGTCGCCGTTTGACCTTTCCACCAGTCACCACGCCCATCAGGAGATGGTCAAGGGACTGACAACGGAGATGTCGGGAACGACGCTGGCGATCATGAACATTGCCGAGTACTACGAGATGGTCCTGCTCTTTGGCATCTGCTGTCTGTTCTTCGTGAACAGCACCTGGTGGAGCTGGATCGTGGCAATCGCGGTGTGTGCCGTGATCTTTTTCCTGGAAACGCTGTGGGATAACGTCAGCGCCCGGGTCAAATGGAAGACGCTGCTGTATTCCTGCTGGGTGGTGACTCTGGTTGCCGGAGGCGTGAATATACTGATTCTGATGCTGGATAAGTGAGCGGGAGGTAGAGGATTATGAATAAAGTATCAAAATCACCGTGGCTGCTCCACTATGACGCCAGCAGCTGCAACGGATGCGACATCGAGGTGCTGGACTGCCTCACACCGAAATATGACATTGAACGATTCGGGATCATCAACACGGGAGATCCCTTTCAGGCGGATATCCTGCTGATCACCGGCGGCGTCAACAGTCAGACCGCCAGCGTGGTCAGACAGATCTACAGCCAGATGCCGGAGCCGAAGGTTGTGGTGGCGGTGGGCATCTGTGCCTGCACCGGCGGTGTATTTAAGAAATGTTACAATATCCAGGGCGGGATTGACACAGTGATTCCGGTGGACGTCTATGTGCCGGGCTGCGCCGCCCGTCCGGAAGCGATCATAGACGGAGTGGTGAAGGCCCTTAAGATTCTGGATGAAAAACAGGAAGCCATGCGCGGGAAGGGAAGGTGACGGAAATGGAATACGAAAACGATATAAGGACAATCACAAATACACAGTTTTTCCCTGCCATCGTGAAGATGAAGACGGAGAAGTGGCGGCTGGTCCAGATCTGCGCCACCTCTGTGGAGGGCGGCTGCGAGATGAGCTACTCTTTCTGCCAGGGCTATGATATGCGGACCTACCGCTTTATCGCCTGGGAAGGAGAAGAGGTGGCCAGCATCACACAGATCTTCCCCTGCGCATTTCTTCAGGAAAATGAGGCAAAAGAACTATTTGGAGTAAATATCACCCATATCAAGCCGGATTACCGCGACAAGCTGTACCGGATTGATGAAGAGGCGCCGTTTAAGATAAAGGAGGAGTAGAGAACGATGGCAAAAAGAAGTATTGTACCTTTCGGCCCGCAGCATCCTGTTCTCCCGGAGCCGATTCATCTGGATCTGGTGCTGGAGGATGAGACGGTGGTCGGAGCGATTCCGAGCATCGGTTTTGTTCACAGAGGGCTGGAGAAGCTGGTCGATATGAGAGATTTTAAACAGTATGTGTATATCGCGGAGCGGATCTGCGGTATCTGCAGCTGCGGTCACGGACTGGGATACTGTATGGCGGTGGAAAATGTCATGAACATCGAAGTGCCGGAGCGGGCGCAGTATCTGCGGGTCATCTGGGTGGAAATGAGCCGGATCCACAGCCATCTTCTCTGGCTGGGACTGCTGGCGGACGCCCTGGGCTTTGAGAGCCTTTTCATGGAAAGCTGGCGTGTCCGCGAGAAGATTCTTGATATGTTTGACGAGACCACCGGCGGCCGGATCATTCACTCGGTCAACCAGGTCGGCGGTGTGCAAAAAGACATGGACAGCGACATGCTGAAACACTTGCTTGATACGATCAAAGATATCGAGAGAGATATCCGTCCGCTGGTCAGCACATTTCTTCAGGACTACACGGTGCAGAGCCGTCTGAAGGGAACCGGCGTCCTGAAAAAAGAAGACGCCATCTTTCTGGGTGCGGTGGGGCCGATGCTCCGGGCCAGCGGCGTGGAGTATGACGCGAGAGTGCTGGGTTACGGCGCCTACAAACATCTGTCCGTGGAACCGATCATCTCCACAGAGGGAGACAGCTACGGACGATGCGAAGTGCGCCTGAAAGAACTGTTCCAGTCCTTTGACCTGATCCGCGAAGCGGTGGGCAAGCTGCCGGAGGGTGAGATTAACGTGCCGGTAAAAGGCAATCCGAAGGGAGAGTATTTCCTGCGGATCGAGCAGCCGCGGGGCGAGGCAATCTACTACGTAAAAGGTAACGGAACGAAGAATCTGGACCGCTTCCGCCTGCGCACGCCGACCACCAGCAACATCCCTCCGCTGGTGGAGACCTTAAAAGGCTGTCAGCTGGCGGATGTGCCGGTGCTGATTCTCACCATTGACCCGTGCATCAGCTGTACGGAAAGATAGAAGGCCGCGGCCGTCCGCGGATGAGCGGCGGCTGCCGGGAAAGGAGAAGTCGTATGGAAAAAACAAGTGTCTTTATACTGGCGGGAAGAGTGTTAAAGAATCTCTTCCGCGAGCCGGCGACAACAAAATATCCCTTCGAGCCTGTGGACTTTCCGGAGCGGATGCGGGGACATGTGCGGATTCAGATCGAAGACTGTATCACCTGCGGGCTGTGCATGCGTTCCTGTCCGTCCGACGCCATTACCGTGGACCGGAAGGCCGGGACATGGACCATTGCCCGCTTCGACTGCGTCCAGTGCGGAAGCTGCGTGAACGTATGTCCAAAGAAATGTCTCTACATGGAAAAGGGATACACAGAACCGGATCATAGCAAGAAGAGCGAGACATTTACCAAGCCGAAGGCAGAAAAGGCTGCTGAGGAAAAATAAGAGTGAACAGCTGTATCTTATGAATTAAGATATGGCTGTTTCTTTTTTGTAAAAATATGTTGCAAAAATTTCTGCAAAAAAAAGCAAAAATGCCATAATATTTTTCATGGAAAAGCAGAATTATATATGATAGAATAAAAACGTTTTATTTGAATTGGGATGCCCGTTTACGAAGGCGGGAGTAAAATAGCAGATGGCAACGACAGAAGAATATTTGTATCAGACATTGAGAGTGAAGAATATGCAAAGAAAAATCTATGAACAGAGAGCAGAATTGCTGAGCGCTATTTTAAGAAAAAGCGCCATGGGCATCTGCGAATATTTCATGAAAGATGACAGGCTGATCATTTATGATACCGTTCTGACAGTGGAGAAAGAGATTCCCCATTATCTGGAATATTTATATAAAGATTCGGTCATCTGTCCGGATGACCGGTGTAAGATGCAGGACTTTTATCAGAACAGAATAAGAGAGAGCGTGGAGATTCGCATCGAGAAGGACGGCAGAACGGAGCGGCTTTTGTTTCAGGCGCTGCCCCTTACGGATATGGATCATTCCGAGAGTCTGCCGATTCTCATTAAGGATATCACCACAGAGAAAAACCGGGAGACGATTCTCCGGGAGCAGGCCATGCGGGACTCCCTGACCTCTCTGTACAACCATTTCTTCGGAAAAGAGCTGGTCAACGAGTACCTCTCCCACAAGGACCCGTACGCGACCTGCGGGATGATGGTTCTGGATGTGGACTTTTTTAAACATGCCAACGACACGTACGGACATCTGTTTGGCGATGAGGTGCTGGTGCGGCTTGCCCGGATTCTGGAGGGGATGTTTGAGAAAAAGGATATCATCATGCGCGCCGGGGGCGATGAGTTTGTGGTTTTTCTCAAGGAGATCAGCCACGCCACGCTGGTAAAGAAGGCCATGCAGCTGGTGAAGGCGGTGCGGGAGATCCGTTTTGAGGACAAAGATTACGCGGTGACCTGCAGTGTGGGCGTCTGTTTCCTGAAAGAAAATGTATCGGGCTACACCTATGATCAGCTGTTTGAGAACGCGGACTGGGCGCTGTACCGCGCCAAAGAGAACGGACGCAACTGCTACGTGTTCTGCGATAATCTGCAGCGGTTTGAACTGATGGAAAGAGACCATCCTCTGAAAGGAGATATCGATATCCGTTATCTTCACAACGATGTGATTTCCACAGCCTTTGAGATTTTTGAAAAGAGCAGCAGTTTTTCTGCGGCCATGAAGCTGCTTCTGGAAGTGATCGGATATCGTTTCCAGCTGGACCGGATCACGGTCATCCGGACGGACATCAGAGAGAAGAACACCGGCCGACAGTACCAGTGGGTATCCGACTTCGCGCCGGAGGTTCTGAAAGAGCCGGGCAGTTTCACAAAGGAAGACTTCCTGACGCTCTTCCAGAGTTATGACGAATATCAGACGACCGTTCTGCATTACGACAACATGGGCATGTACTCGCCGCAGGGCGCGGCCCTTCTGATGCAGGGCAAGGCCAAGACGGTTCTGTATGCCGCCATGTATCTGGAAGGAAAATATACCGGGGCCATCTCCTACGTGGTATGCCGGGAAAAGCGGTACTGGTCCAAACAGAACCGAAAAGAACTGGGAGAAGTGACCAAGATCATTTCCGCCCATCTTGCCAGAAATCAGGCGAAGGCGGAAGACAGATATCATGAGATGCACTGGACAGAGTATGACAGTCTGACGGGGCTGATGTCCTTTTCCCGTTTCCGGACGGAGGCGGAGCATCTGATCGTGGGCCGCTACGCGGATTCCTACCTGATGCTCTATACGGATTTTGTGGGATTTAAGTATTTTAATAAGAAGTTTGGATACAGCGTGGGAGACCAGCTTTTGAAGGAGTTCTCCAGCTACTTTGTGGAAAAGCTGGAAAATGTGGAAGGACTCTTCTTTACCCGTGTGGTCTCCGACCAGTTCCTCATACTGGTTCCCTATGACAAGAAAAGTGATTTTCTGGCTATCATCGAGGAATGGAACCAGGAGTTTGAAAAACTGCAGTCCCGGAGATTCCCGGGCGCGGATATACGTCTCCGGACAGGCGTCTATGTGATCGGGCCGGATTGCGACAGTGCGTCTCTGGCCATTGACGCCGCCAATGAGGCGAGAAAACGTATTGAGAAGAAGGCGTCTGTGCGGGTGAAGCTGTACGATCCTGCCTGGACGCAGGAAAATGAACCAAATGACGCGTGAAAGCATAGTGGCGCGTGGAGATAAGAGAAAATGTGTGTCGGCATCCGCAGAACGGATCTGCGCATGTCGGCGCGCAGGAAGGGACGAAAAGGTGAAAAGGTGAAGGGACATACTTACAGTTATATTGCAACATCACAGGAGACGGTGAAACCGATCGACGAGATCGCAGGTTTTCCGGTCCGTCCGGGATTGTTTGATACCAATGGCGCCATGCCGCTCCAGAACGGAGTGAATTTTACGGTTCACACCCGCTGCGGTACATCCTGCGAGCTGCTTCTGTTTCATAAGGGAGAGGAGGAGCCTTACGCGGTTCTTCCGTTTCCGGAAGAATATAAGATTGGCGATGTGTATTCCATGATCGTCTTCAATCTGGACATAGAAGATTTCGAATACGCCTACCGGGTGGACGGCCCGTACGACCCGGAGAAAGGACTCATTTTTGACAGACGCAACATCCTCCTGGACCCGTACGCCAGAGCGGTCGCCGGTCAGCGCCAGTGGGGAAAGGGCAAGGCGGGAGCCTATCACGCCCGGGTGGTCAAAGACACCTTCGACTGGGGCGATATGCCGCAGTCAAAACAGGAAATGTGTGAGCTGATCATCTATGAGCTCCATGTCCGGGGCTTTACCCGCCACAGTTCTTCCGGGGTGAAATGTCCGGGAACCTTCGCCGGTCTCCGGGAGAAGATTCCGTATCTGAAAGAGCTGGGCGTCAACGCGGTGGAGCTGATGCCGGTATTCGAGTTTGACGAGCTGGCCAACGCCAGAGAGGTGGACGGAAAGAAATTGCTGGATTACTGGGGATATAATTCCGTCAGCTTCTTCGCGCCGAATACAAGCTATGCCTCCCAGGTCAGCGCCAACCATGAGGGATGGGAGCTGAAAGAACTGATCCGCGACCTTCATGATAACGGGATTGAGGTAATCCTCGATGTGGTGTTCAATCACACGGCGGAAGGCAACGAGAAGGGACCGGTATTCTGTTTCAAGGGATTTGACAATCAGGTCTACTATATGCTGACGCCGGACGGCAATTATTATAATTTCAGCGGCTGCGGCAACACGCTGAACTGTAACCATCCCATTGTCCGGCAGATGATCCTGGAGTGTCTGCGCTACTGGACCGTCAACTACCGTATCGACGGATTCCGGTTCGATCTTGCCAGTATTCTGGGAAGAAATGAGGATGGCACACCGATGAACATGCCCCCTCTTTTGAGCAGTCTGGCTTACGACCCGGTGCTCAGCAATGTAAAGCTGATCGCGGAGGCCTGGGACGCCGGCGGCATGTATCAGGTGGGAAGCTTCCCGGCCCATCACCGGTGGGCGGAGTGGAACGGTAAATACAGAGACACCATGCGCAGTTATCTGAAAGGCGACGCATGGCTGGCCAACGACGCTGTCTGGCGGATCGTCGGCTCCGGAGATATGTACGGCGGATTCTTTACGGAATATAATAATAACTATGCCGGATATAATTCCTGCGTCAACTTCCTCACCTGCCACGACGGCTTTACCCTTTACGATCTGTATTCTTATAATACAAAGCACAATGAGAACAATGGCTGGAATAACACGGACGGCAGCGATGACAACCGCAGCTGGAACTGCGGCGCGGAGGGAGAGACCGATAATCAGGATGTGCTGCGGCTGCGTTACCGGATGATCCGCAATGCCTGTGCCGTGCTCATGTGCAGCCGGGGAACGCCGATGTTCCTTGCCGGTGATGAATTTGGCAACACCCAGTACGGCAACAACAACGGCTACTGTCAGGATAATGAGATTTCCTGGCTGGACTGGAGCCTGCTGGATAAAAACAGAGATCTTTTTGAGTTCTTCAAATATATGATTGCTTTCCGCAAAAAACATCCGGTCATCAGCCGCAAGCTGCCGGACGCTGTCTGCGGCATGGAGACGATGCGGACCTACGATGTGGACGGCAATAAGATCAATCTTCCGGGCGACGCCAAGACATTTGCGGTCAGCTTCGCCGGATACGACCGGACAAAAGGCAGCGACGATATCGTCTACCTTGTCCTGAACATCAACTGGACGGACGTGGAGATCACCCTTCCGCCGCTCAAGAACGGCTCCTGGTATCTCTGCGTCAATACCTGGGGAGACGGTAGCGGCCGGTACTGCTACGAGGATGGTCAGCAGACCAGAATCGACAGCCACTTCATCATGCGGCCAAGATCAGTGGCTGTCTTCGTGGGACGGCAGTTTTAGATCATGGTTTCTTTTTCGGCGCGTAATCTCTCATGTCAGGAATCGCTCCTCCGGCCACGGCCCAGAGATACAGGCTGGCGACGCTGCAGTAAGGACTGAACCGCCGCCTGTATTTTTCGAAGAGCTTCCGGGTGATGGCCCGGTGATGATAAGTCATGCGCAGTCCCCGCTGAATCGCAAGGTCGTCAAAGCTGAACACGTCGGGCCGCTGCAGGCAGAAGAGGAGAAGCATTTCCGCCGTCCACACGCCGATGCCCTTGAGAGAAGACAGCGCCCTGATGGCGTCCTCGTCCGACATGTGGGCGATCTGCTCCAGATTAAACTCGCCGCGCTGCACCTTTCCCGCAAAGTCGCGGATGTATTCCACCTTGCGAAAGGAGATGCCGAAGGACTGCAGTTCTTCGGCGTCCAGCGCCAGGATGTGGTCGGCGTCAATCTTCTCAAAACCGTCCTGGAACCGCCGCCAGATGGTGGCCTGTGCTTTGGTGGAGATCTGCTGTCCCACGATGTGATGCACCACGGACGAGAACAGGTCGGCGTCCACCTCCCGATAGACATATCCCACCTGATCGATCACCGCGCCAAGAATCTTGTCTTTCTTTTTCAGATAATTCAGTTCCGTATCACCATATTCAAAATACAAAAATGTGTCCTCCTGTGTCCGTAATCTGTCTTGTTCCATCATAACATAATCGGCGTGGGAAGACTATCAAAAATAAGACGCTCACTGCCGCTGGCCTGCTTTCTCCAGAAGCGCGTCCTTTGCTGCTGGTCTGTCCTATCCGGCAGTAATGTCCATTGCCACTAAATGACCCTCTCCAGTAACGCTTCCATCTGCCGTTCCATCTCCTCCCCGGGAATGGTGCAGCCGTGCTGCCGCAGAGCAATGGAAGGTTTTGTCTTGCCGTGGAAGTCGCTGCCGCAGGTGACGAACAGACCGTGCGCCTGCGCCACGGCGAGGGCGTCGGCAGTCTGAGACGGTGTGTGGTAACTGCTGAAGGCTTCTATCCCGTCGACGCCGAGATCGATGATGCCGCCCAGAAGGCATTTCTTTTCTTTCAGATTGACATAAGGGTGCGCCAGCACGGCCAGACCGCCATTTTCATGAATGATATCGATGATGTGGCACATATCGGGATAATACATTTCTGCAAAACAGGGTTTCCCCTGTGAATAATAGTCCCAGTAGAAGTTGACATAGGGATTATCGCTTCTTGCGCCGCCTGCCAGGTAAGGCGCCAGGAGAGGGTGGTCATTATATTCAGGCTGTGCCAGCAGATATTCGGCAAACATTTCGCCGGTCCAGGTCTCCGGCCAGTAACTGTCTGCCGCCATCTGCCGCATGTCCTCCTCAGTCACATCAAAGCCCAGTTTCCGTGTCTGTTCCAGCATGTGAAGAGAAGCAGACTGCCCCTGTCGCCGTACATTTTTTTCAATCTCGGCAAAGACCGGCGCTCTCCAGTCCATACCGTATCCCAGCATATGAAAATCCGTGTTCTCATAAGTGCAGTCAATCTCGATGCCGGGAAGACAGGTGATGGAAGCAGATATGGCAGCTTCCAGCGCTTCTTCGGTGGCACGGACGGTGTTGTGATCGGCGATGGACATGAGGTGGATGTCGGCGTCCGAACATTTTTTAACCAGTTCGGCCGGGGAGTATTCCCCATCGTTGCTATAGTAACTGTGCATATGTAAATCAATCATGATAGCCTCCTGTGGATAACTTTATTTGCAGGCAGACAGCCTGGGCGTCAGCCTTGTAGCTGACTCCTGCGATCGGATGAATGCCTGCAGTGGAAGAAATGTCTGTAAAATAAGAATACCGCCATATATTGCTTGAAACAAGCGCGATATGGACGTATAATAAAACAAAAACGACAAAATAGAAGGAACGATAGAAGGAATGAATAAAAGGAGGTCATCCCATATGGCAGTTGGAAGCTGTTCGGTGCATATCAATGAGAGCAAAAAAGAATTGATTCCCCACGGGAGTCTGGCGTTTCCGTGTGCCGGTTATCAGGAACCTTATTCCATGGATGGCAAGCGGGAGTTCCCCTGGCACTGGCATGAAGAGATGGAGATGATCTATGCTAAAAGCGGTGTGCTGACCGTGCAGATTCCGGGAAAGTCTTTTCAGTTAAAGAAAGGGGACTTTTTTGTGGCAAATTCTAATATTTTACATTATATCGTCACTGCGTCAGAGGGAGAGCTGCAGTCGTTGGTTTTTCATCCCATGCTGGTGGCGGGGGATCAGGAATCAGTCTTTGCCGTCCGATACATTTTGCCGCTGACACAGAATACCTGTTTTGATGGCTGCTATCTGGAGGGGGAGAAATACCCGGAGGAGATCGGCGCCTTTTGCCAGGCGTTCGCGGCTCTGGCAGCGGAGGCTCCGGGATATGAATTTGCCGTGCGGGAACATCTGTCCAGAATCTGCCTGTTTCTCTGTGAACATTACAGGGAAAGCATGGCGGAGGCGGGAACGCATGAGAGAGCGGGAAACAGTCAGGACAATCTCCGCGTGCAGGCGATGCTGCGCTACATTCACCAGCACTATCAGGAAAGCGTCACACTGTCGGAGATCGCCGGGGCGGCGGCACTCAGCGAGCGGGAGTGCCTGCGCTGCTTCCGCCGCACCCTGCAGATGTCGCCCATGCAGTATGTCCTCCGGTATAAGGTCATGCAGGGAGCGGAATTCTTATGCGGCAATCCCAACAGGAGCATCGCGGACGCCGCAGCGTCCTGCGGCTTTGACAGTCCCAGCCACTTCTCCAAAATGTTCCGCCGGTATTACAACTGCACGCCCCGGGAGTACAGGAGAAGGGAGACGGCGCAGAAAGGGGAAAGGGTTAGCTGTGAGAAAAGTATGAATAATGTGGAGGAAAGGAGGAACACAGATGGGTCGATATCTGAATCTGGGAAATGCGGGCTTTGCATCCATTCGGAAAGGGTTGTATGTTGATAAATCCATGTTGATTGATTTTGTGAACAGCACGCTGGGTACGAAAGAAAAATTGACCTGCGTCAGCAGGCCGAGACGTTTTGGCAAATCATTTGCCACACAGATGCTGTGTGCTTACTATGATAGAAGTTGTGACTCCGGTTATCTGTTCCGTGATCTGGAGA
>DXEQ01000014.1 GCA_019114885.1 Candidatus Anaerobutyricum stercoripullorum | reverse complement strand
AGGACACGTTTCTCGTATCTCTGGAGTTCCGCTCTGCGTTCTCTGCTTTCTTTCTCAAAATCGTTCTTCGCCTTGATGGATTCCTCTTTTGCTTCCAGCAGTGCCTCTCTCTTCTTCGATTCGGCAGTCTTCAAAGCATCATCGATGATCTCTCTGGCTTTCTCCTCCGCACTGCCAATCTTCGCCTCTGCAACCTTCTTGCGATAGTTCATGGCGATCACGGCCGAAATCGGAGCAGTCAGAACAACTGCAATAAGAACAGCAATCACAGTGATTGGACCCATATCTACAGGAGCACCTCCTTATTTAATTTTCATTATACCGTGATGAAATCCACACGGCGTTGTGAATCTTATCAAAGTACAACACTTAGATTCTAAACGCTTTTTAATAAAAAGTCAAGAAAAATCTATGCCACGAAAATCTTTTTATTATGCATGATGCACATATAATTCCATCAGAAGGTGCACTTTTCTGTCATTTTACGACATAAAAAGGAAGCTTCTGAGAGAGAAACGTCCGTTTTCCGCAGTCTTAACAGAACTCCTCTCCGTCCTCCTCCCGCAGCAGGACAAGAATCTCCCTCACCATCCCCGGAGAATATCCCTTGCGGCCAAAATGCGCGCAGGTCTTCTGCTCCGCCGCTGCGTCCATCTTTGGAAATCTGCGGATATACTTCCTCACATGGGGAATGAGGTCTTCCTGCCGCTGACCGCCGGCTTCCTCAAACAGTTCATCCAGAATCCGGCCGTCAATCCCCTTTCCGGAAAGTTCCATCCGGATCTGCCGGTAGCTTTTCCTGCCCTTTTTGTAAAAAAGGTACTCCCGGGCATAACGGTCGTCATCCACATATCCCTGTTCCTTCACAAAATCCAGCGCCCGGTCAATGGACGGCGCATCGTGAAAGGAGGTCTCCAGCTTGTCCCGCAGCTCCCGCTCCGTACAGTCTTTCTTTACAAGAATTCCGAGGGCCCTCTTTTTGGCCCTCGGAACCGCGTATTCTTCCCGAAGCGCGTGAAACGATTCCTCGCTGATACTGCCGCCCTCGGTAAGCTTCTCCTTCTTGATCTCACCCGGATAGAGATAAATCCCTTCCTCATACTCCGGGTCTATGTATATCTTCTTTCCTTTGGTCTCCCGCAAATGTATCGTGTATTCCATGGTCATCTGCCGGATTACTGTGCCTTATCGGCCGCCGGCTTCGCCGATGCTCCCTTAGCGGCTGCGCTGTCTCTGCCGTCCCCGACTGTCGGCGCGCCCTCTGCCTGCGTTCCCGTGCCGTCATCCATCACATCCGTCGGAAGCCCGTAGAAAGTACGGACCTGATCTTCCACCTTCTTCATGATGTCCGGATGCTCTTTTAAGAAGATCTTGGCGTTCTCCCGGCCCTGACCGATCTTCTCTCCCTCGTAAGAATACCAGGAGCCGCTCTTGGCGATGGCTCCCACCTTCACGCCCAGATCCAGCACATCACCCTCACGGGAGATACCCAGACCAAACATAATATCAAACTCCGCCTCACGGAACGGAGGCGCCACCTTATTCTTTACCACCTTCACACGGGTGTGATTGCCGACGATCTCGCCATTCTGCTTGATGGCCTCCACCCGGCGAACGTCCATCCGCACGGAAGAGTAAAACTTGAGCGCCCGGCCGCCGGTGGTCGTCTCCGGATTGCCGAACATAACGCCTACCTTCTCTCTCAACTGGTTGATAAACACAACCACACAGTTGGACTTGTCGATCACACCGGTCAGCTTCCGCATGGCCTTGGACATGAGACGGGCATGCAGTCCCACCTGCAGTTCATCCATATCCCCGTCAATCTCCGCCTTCGGAACCAGCGCCGCCACAGAGTCAATGACTACGATATCCAGCGCGCCGGAACGGATCATGGTCTCCGCGATCTCCAGCGCCTGCTCCCCGTGATCCGGCTGGGAAATGTACAGATTATCAATGTCCACACCAATCCTCTTGGCGTACTGCGGATCCAGGGCATGCTCCGCGTCAATAAAGCCGGCGATGCCGTCCCTCTTCTGCGCCTCCGCGATCATATGAAGGGCCACTGTGGTCTTACCGCTGGACTCCGGGCCGTAGATCTCGATGATCCTTCCCCGCGGGATACCGCCGACTCCCAGGGCCACATCCAGACTGATGGAACCGGTCGGGATTGCCTCCACATTGATGTGGGCGGAAGCGTCGCCCAGCTTCATCACAGAACCCTTGCCAAAACTCTTCTCAATGGC
Organism: Candidatus Anaerobutyricum stercoripullorum; assembly: GCA_019114885.1. GTDB lineage: Bacteria > Bacillota > Clostridia > Lachnospirales > Lachnospiraceae > Anaerobutyricum > Anaerobutyricum stercoripullorum. The sequence continues at coordinate 7,478 of DXEQ01000014.1, read as the reverse complement.
TGCCACCGCGTTATTGAGCGCGGTTATCTTTTCATCTCTATTACTCATTATTCTATCTCCTTCACCGTGGTCTGTCTCCTTACTATAGCACAAACCCCGGACCAAAACAAGTGTTCTCGAAAATTTGTTCGCATCTGTTTTGTACCTGCATCCGCGCCGTCCCGCTTTCAGGCAGAGGCCGGCGAACCCGTCCGCCCGCACATTTACCGGTTATCCACCTTCTCCGGGTACAGATCGTGCCGCTCCAGACGGTACGCCGCCACTTCCTCCCAGCGGGTGCCCGGCTTCCCATAGTTGGTATACGGGTCAATGGAGATTCCTCCCCTCGGCGTGAACTTCCCCCACACTTCGATATATTTTGGGTCCATCACCCGGATCAGATCCTTCATGATGATATTCACACAGTCCTCGTGAAAATCTCCATGATTGCGGAAACTGAACAGATACAGTTTCAATGATTTACTCTCCACCATACGCACATCCGGCACATAGGATATATATATGGTGGCAAAGTCCGGCTGTCCGGTCATCGGACAAAGGCTCGTGAACTCCGGACAGTTAAACTTGACAAAATAGTCGTGATCCTGATGTTTATTGATAAAAGTCTCCAGCACCTCCGGGGTGTAATCCTGCGGGTATTTCGTGCCCTGATTTCCCAGAAGGGAGACGCCGGAAAGCTCTTCTTTCGTTCTTGTGCTCATTGTCTTTCTCTCCATTCTTTCTCTCAAAACTTCTTCCGGGCCGAATTCCTGTAAACCGTAAAATGGTAGATCAGATCAAAACAGGTCTGCTCCTCCCCCTTTTCGGCCAGCGCCCAGCCTTCTTCCCGATCCAGATCCGGCATCCAGGTGTCCGCCTCGTAAGCGTAATCCAGCCTGGTCACATAGGCATCCTCACAGTACGGGAGCATCATGCGGTAGATACTCTCACCGCCGATGATAAAGATCTCCGTCTCGTATTTTTTTAATTCTTCCCGCAGTTCCTCCTCACTGTGCACCACCACAGCGCCTTTTCCGTCATAATCCTGCTGGCGGGTCAATACGATATTGACGCGGTTCGGGAGAGGTTTTCCTCCCGGAAAGCTCTCCAGCGTCTTCCTTCCCATGACCACCACATTTCCTTCCGTCATACGGCGGAAGTTCTTCATATCTTCGGAAATGCGGACCAGAAGTTCATTATTTCTTCCGATACCCCAGTTCTTATCTGCTGCCACAATAATATGCATCGTTTCCCCTTTCCTGACGCATTTACTGCGTCAATACTGGTAGATTTGAAAGTTCACTTTCAAACTTTCCTCCTGACCGCGTCTTTCCCACGCGCGGTTCTTCTTTCCTGTAAAAATGTCAGATCGCCACCGGGATATTTTTCACCTGCGGCCCGGTCTGATAGTCTTCGATCGTAAAATCATCCACCGTAAAATCATAAAAATCATGAATATCCGGGTTGAGGGTCACCTTCGGCGCCGGATAGGTCGGCCGGGTGATCAGTTCTTCTATGATCGGGATATGACGGTCGTAAATATGGGCGTCCGCGATCACATGGACCAGCTCTCCCGGCTCAAAGCCGCTCACCTGACTGATCATCATGAGAAGGGCCGCGTACTGCACCACATTCCAGTTGCCCGCCGCCAGCACATCCTGGGACCGCTGATTCAAAATGGCGTTTAACTTATTGCCCGTCACATTGAAGGTCATGCTGTAGGCACAGGGATAGAGATTCATCTCGTGAAGATCTTCGTGGACATAGATGTTGGTCATGATCCGGCGGCTGTAAGGATTCTCTTTCAGATCAAAGAGCACCCGGTCCACCTGATCCATTTCTCCCTCTTTATACTGATGCTTCACGCCAAGCTGATATCCGTAAGCCTTCCCGATGGAACCATCGGCGTCAGCCCAGGCGTCCCAGATATGACTGTTTAAGTCATGGACATTGTTGGACTTCTTCTGCTAGATCCACAGGATCTCATCGATGGCGGAGCGGATATACGTCTTTCTCAAAGTGATCGCCGGAAATTCTTTCGACAGATCATAGCGGTTGATGATTCCGAACCGCTTCATGGTGTAGGCATAGGAACCGTCCTCCCACTTCGGGCGGACCTTCTCCCCTTCGGTGCTGTATCCATGGTCCAGGATGTCCCGGCACATGGCAATAAATACTGTATCTGCGTAGCTCATGTTTTCCTCCAAAATGTGTATCTGCTTTTTCTTGCAGTTTATCAAAAAAAGTATTAGAATATAGGGAACAGGCAATACTATATGGTAAGTAAAGCCCGCGGGGTTTTACATTACAGGAAGGATGTTATCATGAAAAAATCAAAAGTACTTTTATTCGTGGCAGCTGTGATCGGCATTTTCGCCGGCGGTTATCTTCTTCTCCGTTTCGTGAAGGATCTCTTCGACGACTATGCGGAGGAGGATCTGTTTGACGAGGATAACGACCTTGACTTCATCGACGAGGACTTCGAGGAAGAAGATGACGTACCTCCTGTAAAGGAGGAGAAACCTGCGAAGGCCGCCGCGAAGGTGCGCCGCGGTTACATTCCAATCCGGCTCCACAAAGGCGAGACTGCCGAGTAAGCCGACATGACAAAGGGCTGCAGAAGTTATTTTGCAGCCTTTAACATTTCCTTCAGTTCTTCCACAGTAAATGTATAGTGTGAATCACAGAAATGGCAGTTTACCTCGATTGGTTTGCCTTCCCGGATCATCTCTTCCAGATCCTTTTTTCCGACGCTGATCACCGCCTTGGATACTCTCTCCTTGGAACAGTTGCAGTAAAACTGTGTCGGAATCTTATCTTCGAATTCAATGTCATAGCCCTCAAACAGCTTCTTCATCATATCTTCCGGCGTCTCTCCTCCATCCAGATGGGTGGTAACAGAAGAGAACTCCTTAAGACGGTTCTCCAGTGTGGTGATCAGTCCCTCCTCGGCAAACGGCATCATCTGAATGATAAAGCCGCCGGCCTGACGAACCGTGTTGTCTTTATTCATGAGGACTCCCAGCGCCACAGAAGTCGGAATCTGCTCCGATGTGGCAAAATAATAGGTGAGGTCTTCCGCGATCTCCCCGGAGACCAGATGGGTCTGTCCGGAATACGGCTCTTTCAGCCCCAGATCTTTGATGACGGTGAGAACGCCCAGATCCAGCGCCTTCCCCACATCCAGCTTGCCGGCCTTGCTCGGCGGCAGCATCACATCTTTATTATATACATAGCCCTTCACATTGGCCTTCGCGTCCGCCGTCACCACAAGACCCCCGATCGGGCCGCTGCATTTGATCTGAATGGTGATAACGTCGGTGTCGTTTTTACACATGGCTCCCATCATGGCTCCCGCTGTCAGCAGTCTTCCGAGCGCCGCCGTAGCCACCGGGCTTGTGTCATGACGCTTTCTGGCTTCCTCCACCAGATTCTTAGAATACGCGGCGAAAAAGCGGACCTGATGATTGGCCGCCATCCCGCGGATGATATAGTCTTCCATTTATATGTCCTCCTTAATCCGTCTGTCGCTTTCCATGTTCTCTGGCGGCCACAACGATCCGCTCGCTGTCCGCCCGGGCCGGCTCCATGGTGTAGCCGTCATACGCCTGTAAAAACACAAGCCCCGCCCGATGTAAAAGCGACTGTATCTGCTCTAAGGTATATCCTTTCTGCACATGCTCTTCCTCAAACTTCCGGAACAGATCTCCCTCTTCCTGCACAAAAACGCTCAGATCAATATAGTTGAGATGTTCTTCCCCGTCATATTCGTTGTACCAGATGAAACTCACATCCTCCCGGTCTTCCGCAATGACGCGCTCTCCCACCACATCCCGGTATTTGTACTCCGTGTTAAAATCAAACAAAAAAATGCCTTCCGGGTCCAGATAATTGTTGACCAGAGAAAACACTCGGAGAAGGTCTTCTTCCTCCGTCACATAATTTATGCTGTCACAGACGGAGATCACAGCGGCCACCGTCCCGTAAAGTTCAAACTCCCGCATATCCTGCAGGAGATAGAGACAGCCGCTTTCTCCCCGCTCTCTGGCGATCTGCAGCATATCCACGGAGGCGTCCACGCCAATCATGTCAAACCCCTTCTCCCGCATCAGGGTCGTCATCTTTCCGGTGCCGCAGGCCAGGTCCAGCATCAGCCCGCCACGGATTCCGTACTCCGCTAATCTCTGTTCCAGAAAGTCCGCCCACGTTCCATAAGGAACGTCGTCCATCAGTTCATCATAGACTTTCGCAAAATTCTCATAGGTTCTCATCACATTTCCTTCTTCCGTTATCCTGACACGCCTTGCCGCGTTGTCCCGGACAATACTCACAGCAGCGGCGCAAAAATCCGCAGAACACTCTGTACCAGCTGGAAAAACATATTTTTCTGACACAGCTCCTCCGTGATATTGGTACAGTCTTCCAGCGTCTTTACAATATCGTTCTTGATCTCCATCACCGCCGGGCACCGGTAAAGGTACACGCCGTTTTCAAAGTGAAAATACAGGCTCCGGTAATCCAGATTGATGGTGCCCACCGTGGCAAAGGTATCGTCACAGACGGCCACCTTGCTGTGCACAAATCCCGGCCGGTACTGAAAGATCAGCACGCCGCCCTCGACCAGCTGCCGGTAGTAGGACTGGGTCGCCAGAAAGACCATCTTCTTATCCGGAATCCCCGGTGTGATGATGCGCACGTCCACGCCCCTCTTCGCCGCCAGGATCAGTGCCGTGATCAGTTCATTGTCAATGATCAGGTAGGGCGTAAAGAAGTAAATGTAATGGACCGCGCTGTTGATGAGGTTTAAGTATACATTTTCTCCCACCGTCTCCGAATCCAGAGGATTATCAGAGTACGGCAGGATGATGCCCGGACTCTCCTTCGCCACATGCTTCGTGTAGTCTTCTTTATATAAGAAACGGTTGTAATCGATCTTGTCCGCCGCAAAGGTATTCCACATCTGCAAAAACATCATTGTCATGCTGTGTACCGCCTTGCCGGACAGGCGAACGCCGTTATCCTTCCAGTAACCGAACCTCTGCTTCTCATTGATATATTCATCGGCAAAATTGATGCCGCCCGTGTAAGCCGCCCGGTCGTCAATGACAAGAATCTTCCGGTGGTCACGGTTGTTGAACACAGTGGAAAACAGCGGGATATAACGGTTAAATACGACACATTTGATGCCCTTCTCCTGCAGGGTCCTGTCATAGTGGGACGGCAGCACAAAAATGCTCCCCACATCGTCGTACATGACCCGGACGTCCACGCCCTCCTTAACCTTTTCCTCCAGAATCTTCAGGATGGAATTCCACATGATTCCTTCCTCGATGATGAAATATTCCAGAAAAATGTACCGCTTTGCCTTTTTCAAATCCTCCAGCATGGCCTCAAAACATTCCTCGCCGGATGGAAAATACACGACTTCTGAATTCCGGCAGGCCGGGAATCCCGACTGCTTCTCCAGATAGTAGACCTGCCCGGCCGCCACCGTATCTTTTTTGTTCAGTTCCTCCTGAACGGAGGGATCAAAAACCAGATACCGGGCGCTGTCCTGCAGGGTCGCCTCCATCTTTTTGCGCATATGCCGGATTGGCTTCTTTCCGCCGAGATAGAGGTACAAAAGGCCGCCAAAAAGAGGAAACAACAGAATCACCACGATCCACGCCAGCTTCACCGCCGGATTATCGTACCGCCGGATGATATATAATACCACCAGCACGCTCAGAATCCGAAATGCCACCGAGATCATCCGGCTGTAAGAAGTAAACCGGATAAATAAGAAGGCAACCCATCCAATCTGCAGCAGTATCAGCAGAGATACGATAGCCATACGATGCGTCAGATATTTGAATATTTTTCTCATACTGTTCCTCCTGCCTCTCTTTTCCGTTCTTTCGTAAAAAATGTCTTCCCGGCGTGTCTTTTGAGCAGCGCTCCCCTTCCATCGTCAATTCCTCTGCTGCCAAAACGCTGTGCGGTATCTTTCCCATATCCCAGTCAGTGCTCTTCCTCCCGAAAAAGTTCCAGATATCTTCCCAGAGCAAAAGAGAAAATATAGCTGTGTGTCACCTTTTTTGAAAGGATCTGCTCCAGGGCTGTCTTATAATATACCATCTGCATCTTATATCGGTCAAGCAGCAGTCCTTCCTCCCCCTCGGAAATCCAGTCCGTCTTATAATCAATGAGCCAAAGCCCGTCTTCCTCTTCTCCGCAGGCGTCGATGACTCCCTGCACCACGATCCGGTCCCCGTCCCCGGCAGGCAGCCCCACCGTAAACGGGAGCTCTTTTCTGAGAGTTCCCTCCCGGTCCATCCGGCGCACTTTCTCGCCGATATCGGAAAACAGGAACGCTTCCGCTCCTCTGTATACACGCTTCATGGATATTTTTTCACAGGCCGGATACTCTTTCTCTATCTGCTGTAAAGCATCGAAGAGGTCCTTCTTCGTGTGTATCTTTCCAAAGGGCAGCTGTTCCATGATCTTATGGATGATGGTTCCCCGGGCAGCGCCAACGGCTTCCGGCTCCGCCTCTTTTAAAAACTGCGGTCTTGGGATCTCTTCGTCCGTTCTTCCGCCCGCTGCTCCTTTGTCCGTCTCAGCATCAACTGACTCTGCCGCTCTTTTGTCTGCCTCAGCGCCAACTGTCTCTGCAGTTCCACTATTTCCTGCTTCGCCGACATGTCCGCCAGGCCGCGCAGGTGGCAGCTCCATAAACTCCTCTTCCCCGTCCACCGGCGTCATGGAAAGACTCTTAAGTTCCGAGACCGCGTATTTTCGCTTCCAGGCGAAGGCCTCCCTGTGCGGATACACGAAGGAAAATGTCTTCTCCACCGGGGACGTGTCTGCCTGCATCTCATCCTGCTGCATATATTCTTCCAGAGAAAGCGCCGTTTTTGTCTCCTGCCGCGGCTTAAACTCTTTTTCCAGTTCATGAAAATGTACTTTCCTCACCGGAAGCTCCGGCAGGAGCGGCAGCAGCCAGTCCATAAAGCTTCTGGCCGCCAGCTTTCGTTCCAGCGTCAGCTTCCATCCACCGGCCGCCTCTATGGCAGTCTCTTTTGTCATACCGGTGAGTATCAGCTTTCTCTGAGCTCTCGTCATGGCGACATACAGAATCCGCAGTTCTTCTTCCAGCGTCTCCCTCTTCATCTGTTCCCGGATTGCCTTTTTCAGCAGGGAAGCGTGATGCATCCGCGCTGTCAGGTCCACATATTCCAGGCCCACGCCCAGTTCCGGGGAAAACAGCGCCGGCCGGTTCGTATCCATCAGATTAAAACGGCGGGACAGACCGCTGACAAAGACCACCGGGAATTCCAGTCCCTTGCTCTTATGGATGGTCATGATCCGCACCTGATCGCCGCTCTCTTCTTTCAGCGCCCCGTTGACCGGTTCCACCTCGTAAGTGCGCAGCTGCTCCATATATCGTAAAAAATAAAACAATCCTTTGAACACCGTCTTCTCATAATCTTCCGCCTTTTTTAACAGCATGAGAAGAT
>DXEQ01000133.1 GCA_019114885.1 Candidatus Anaerobutyricum stercoripullorum | reverse complement strand
CGGCGCAGGAAGATCGGTTTTGTGTTCCAGAGCTATAATCTGGTGCCGGTGCTGAATGTCTATGAAAATATCGTGCTGCCCATTGAGCTTGACGGAAATGAGGTGGACACGGAGTATGTGGAGCAGGTGGCGGAAGTGCTGGGGCTGAAAGAGAGGCTGCACAGTATGCCGAACCAGCTTTCCGGCGGGCAGCAGCAGCGGGTGGCCATCGCCCGGGCGCTGGCTACGAAGCCTGCGATACTCTTATGTGATGAGCCGACTGGGAATTTGGACACGAAAACGAGTCAGGATGTGCTGAGTCTTTTGAAAGTTACGGGCGAGAAATTCAGCCAGACCATCGTGATGATCACTCATAATGAGGAGATCGCGCAGCTTGCCGACCGGATCGTGCGTATTGAGGACGGAAAGATTAAAGGTGGTGAGCAGGATGCGTAAAGTAAAAAACAAGAAAGTCATCCGGCGGCTGTCCGACAGAAGCTTCCGGGAGGCCAGGACGAGAAATATTATCGCGGTCATTGCTATTGCCCTCACGGCTATGCTGTTTACCACGTTGTTTACACTGGGAATCGGTACGGTGGAGAACTTTCAGAGGGAAACCATGCGACAGTCCGGCGGCGATAATCACGGAGTAATCAAAAATATCACGAGAGAGCAGTATGAGAAACTGAGCCAGGATCCTTCCATCGTGGAGGCGGCAGACTGCATACTGGTGGCCGACGGCGTGGAGAATGAAGAATTTCTGAAGCGGCACATGGAGGCCTGGTATTATCCGGAGTATCATTATGAACACTGTTTTGTCGATATCATAGACGGACGGGCGCCGGAGGTGGCCGATGAGATTTTGATGGATGACATGTCCATGGAGCTTCTGGGGATGGAGCCGAAGGCAGGGCAGCAGGTGACGCTGAAGCTCCGGGTCAAGACGACGGACCAGGAGGTGACCGAGCGTACATTTACGATTACCGGCGTGACAAAAGCGGACCCGGCCCTGGATGTCGGTTTTGCCATCGTGTCCGAAGCGTATCTTGACGCCCACGCCGATGAACTGGTCTACACGTACGATCAGGATTATTCCCTCACAGGAACCATCCGCATGGACATTACATTTGCCAACTCATTTTCCATTCAGGAGAAGCTTGACAAAGTCATCGAGAATGCCGGCTATTCCACGGACGAATCCAGTCCCGATTATGTGGCGAGCAATGCAAACTGGGCGTACATATCGGGAAGCGCCGAGTCGGACCCGATGACCATCGGAGCTGTCGTGGGAGGACTTCTGCTCATTATTCTGACTGGCTACCTGATCATTTATAACATTTTTCAGATTTCCGTCATCCGGGATATTCACTATTACGGTCTGCTGAAGACCATCGGCGCCACGGGACGGCAGATCAAGAAGATCATCCGCCGTCAGGCGCTGCGGCTTGGCATCATGGGGATTCCGTTCGGACTGATTTTCGGTTATCTGATCGGAAAGGGAATCCTGCCGCAGATGATGGCCATGACCTCTTTTACGGGAAATGATGTGTCGGTATCCATTCATCCGCTGATTTTCATCGGCTCGGCGGTATTTACGCTCCTTACGGTCTGGATATCCACCGGAAAGCCGGCGCGCATTGCGGCGAAGGTTTCTCCGGTGGAAGCGGTCCGCTATACCGACAGTGCCGGAGGCAGGAAGAAGAGTAAGAATTCCACCAACGGCGGGAAGCTTCCGAAGATGGCGCTGTCCAACCTGGGCCGGAACAAGAAGCGGACGGTACTGGTTGTCTGCTCCCTGTCGCTGGCGATCATTCTGCTGAACAGCGTGTTTACGCTCACCCATTCCTTTGATCTGGACACGTATCTTAAAAGATTTGTCTCGACGGACTTTCAGGTGGCCAATGCGGCGTATTTCAATGTGATGAGCGGATACTCAGGGGCGGATGAGGAGACGATCAGTGAAGAAAATGTAACGGAAACGTTTGTGGACTACTGTAAGTCTCTGGACGGCTACCAGACGGGAGGCCGGCTGTACATGACGCAGATGATCGGACTCCGCAAGGATTCCTGGACTCCGCCGGACTATTTTCCGAGAACGGCAGACGGACAGCCAGGGCAGAATTTTGGCGGAGAAATCGTGGAGCTCAATCATTTAGATGAGGAGAACTGGCTGACGTCTTTTTATGGCATGGAGGATTTCTTCTATTCTATCATAGAGGTGTACAAAGGAGAGTCCGACCTGGGGACTCTGAAAGAAAAGATGGCGACCGGAAAGTATATGCTGGTCAGTGTGGGGACCGACGATTATGGAAATGTAGAGGAAGAAACCATCGTCCATCAGCCGGGCGACAAAGTGACGCTCACCTATGGCGACGGAAAGACCAGGGAGTTTGAGGTGCTGGCGCTCATCAAAGACAACAGTTACGCGCTGAGCAACCGCAGCTTTATGACGCCGTTTTGTTACTACGTTCCTGCCGATGTGTTTAAGGAGATGGCGTCTGAGCAGTTCCTCATGTGTTTTT
>DXEQ01000132.1 GCA_019114885.1 Candidatus Anaerobutyricum stercoripullorum | reverse complement strand
CAACGCCGCCTCTTTCGTCAAGGCAATCGAAGATTTCCACAGCCATTTTGATCTGGTTTATGGGAAATATGTCGTTGACGCCCAGTCGCTCCTCGGCGTGATGACCATGAATCTGCGCAAGACCGCCGATCTGCGCATCATGGAGAGAGACGGTGAGATGGACCGCATCATGGAGGCGATCGCTCCATATATCGCTGCCTGACCCCTCTGTGTTTTCCTGATGTTTTTTTAACGATTTTTCTTGCTATCTATTATGAATTATGCTATATTAACGAAGTGTCCTGTGCGCCAGCATTGGGCACTTTTCCCATTTTATGAGAACTTTTTTGAATTTCCAATAGTTTGAGAATCAAAATACTATCTCTGCATTCTCATAAAATGCCATGGAAATATATGCCGGTCCGCCATGGGCGACAGGCAATAAAACGACTCTTTATATTCAGGAGGAATCTATTATGTGGTTTGACAAAGCGGTTATCTATCAGATTTATCCTCTGGGACTTTGCGGTGCTCTGGACCAGAAAGAGCCGGATCACCGGATCTTGCGTGTGCTGGACTGGGTGGAGCATATCAAAAAGACCGGCGCCACCTGCGTACTCTTTAATCCGCTCATGGAGAGCGATTATCACGGCTATGATACCAGAGATTATCTTACCGTAGATTCCCGTCTCGGTACGGAAGAAGACCTGCAGAAAGTCTGTGAAGCCATCCATGCGGCCGGCATGAAGGTCATGTTCGACGGCGTGTTCAATCACGTGGGCCGGGGCTTCTGGGCTTTTCAGGATGTGCAGGAGAAAAAATGGGACAGTCCGTACTGCGGCTGGTTCCATATCAATTTTGACGGCGACACCAATTATGGCGACGGTTTCTGGTATGAGGGCTGGGAGGGGCACAACGAGCTTGTGAAGCTGAACCTGGACAATCCGGAAGTCCGTCAGTACCACTTCGACGTGATCCAAAAATGGATCGACCTTTACGATATTGACGGTCTCCGCCTGGACGTTGCCTACTGCTTAAGCGACTTCTATCTGCGGGAGCTCCGCCGCTTCGCCAATGAAGTAAAACCGGAGTTCGTCCTCATGGGCGAGACCCTCCACGGCGATTACAACATGTGGATGAGCGATGAGAAATGTCACTCCGTCACCAATTATGAATGTTACAAAGGACTCTACTCCAGCTTCAACAGCGACAACATGCACGAGATCAGCTACAGCCTAAACCGCCAGTTCGGCTATGAGAACTGGTGCATTTACCGCGGAAAGCATCTTTTAAGCTTCCTGGATAATCACGACGTGGAACGAATCGCCAGCATCCTCACCGACAAGGAGAATCTCCCTGTCATCTATGGACTGCTCTTCGGCATGCCGGGCGTTCCGTCCATCTATTACGGAAGTGAGTGGGGACTGGAAGGACGCAAAAAAGATGGTGATGAGGCCCTCCGCCCGGCCATCGAAAAACCGGAGTGGAATGAACTGACCGACACCATCGCCGCATACGCAAAGCTCCACACGGAGCATCCGGCCCTCTATGACGGCGGCTACCGCAACCTCCATGTGTGGAGCAAACAGCTTGTCTTCGAGAGAGCCTGCGAAGAAGAGCGGATTCTTGTGGCGATCAACATTGATGACGCCCCCTACTTCGCCCCGTTCGACGCTCAGGCAGCAGAAGGTACGGACCTTCTCACCGGCAAGACTGTCACCTTCGAGGGCGGATACGAACTGCCGCCGCATAGCGTAGCATTCTGGAAAGTGTGACACACCCCATCATCAGGAGGAAGCCATGATCACCTTAACCCCTGCGGAACTGAAAGAGATTCACGCCTATCTTCATGAATACATCCATACCGAGGAAGCTCAGTCCATGAAAACATTCTGCCAGCACGGCACTGTCAGCACCTACGATCACGTGATGAACGTGGTGCGGCTCAGCTATTTTTTGAACAAAAAGTTCCGGCTGGGCGCGGACACGAAGTCGCTGGTCACCGGCTCCTTCCTTCATGACTTTTACCTCTATGACTGGCACGAGGAAGGAGACGGCTCCCACCGTCTCCACGGCTTTACCCATCCAGAGCGGGCGCTCCACAACGCCAGCCGCCTGTTCGACTTAAACCACCGGGAGCGCGCCATCATCCGTCAACACATGTGGCCGCTCACCCTGCGGGCCGTCCCGTCCTGCCGGGAGTCCGTGATCGTCTGCCTGTCCGATAAGATCATCTCCGCGTTTGAGACGTTGTTTCAGAGGGGATAAGATATCTCCTGTAACATAAAGAAGCGGCAGTCCGCCTGTCAGATATTCTGACTTGCGGCTGCCGCTTCTTCTCCGTTTATCCTTCTGATAATCAGCCCGGGATATCTCCCACACCGTTTAACACCAGACGCGGGCGGTACGGATACCGCTCAATCATATCCCGGGTAGTCACACCGGAAAGAACGAGCACCGTGTCAAGACCGGTCTCAATACCGGAGATGATGTCCGTGTCCATGCGGTCGCCCACGATGGCCGCATTGGCAGAGTGTACATTTAAAAGCCGCAGGCCGGTACGCATCATCAGCGGATTCGGCTTGCCGATAAAATACGCCTTCCGTTCCGTGGCAAGCTCAATCGGCGCGATGAGGGCGCGGCAGGCAGGCGCGATGCCGGTCTCCGTCGGTCCGGTCAGATCGTAGTTGGTTCCGATAAGCTTGGCTCCGTTGTTGACCAGACGGATCGCCTTCGTGATCTGCTCCAGATTATAGGAGGAAGCCTCTCCCACTACCACATAATCCGGATCCACATCGTTATACATGATACCTTTATCATAAAGCGCGTTCAGAATTCCGTGTTCGCCCACCACATAGGCGCTGCAGCCCGGAGACTGGGTGTCCAGAAAAAGAGCGGTGGCAAGAGCGCTGGTGTAAAAATGCGTCTCATCCACATCCAGTCCCATCCTTGCCAGCTTGTTCTGCAGCTCTCTCGGCGTATACTGGCTGGAGTTGGTTAAGAAGAGAAAGTTCTTCTTATTCTCCGTCAGCCAGTTCACAAACTCCTTCACTCCCGGCAAAAGACGGTTGCCGTGATAGATCACGCCGTCCATGTCGCAGATAAAACCTTCTTTATTACGTAATGCTTCCATATATTAACCTCCTGTGTTGTTTTCTCCATAATATCCATTTACGTGGCTATCATAACAGACTCCATACGCTTCCGCAACCGCAGTTGTGTAAAGTTTATATTGTCTTTATGTAAACCCGGGACGCTCCGACCGTCCCCAGGAAAAAACAACCATCATTTTTCTGCCTTGTCAAATCAAATATTCGGCATCTTCGCCGTCGGCATCATCAGTACCTTGCCGGTGCCGCGATAGACATTGACCAGTCCCTCTCCGGACGCCGCGGAACCGATCAGCGACTTGCCGGAACGCTCCACGCTGAAGTTCAGGCTGCCGCTCCAGGCGATGGCGTAGTTGCCGTCAATCTTTAACACATCGTTCTCCAGTGTGATCTCGATCAGCTCTTCCTGCGGACAGTCGGACTCAATACAGAACACGCCGGAACCGTTGAGGCTCAGATTAAAGAGTCCTTCCCCACCGGCCACTGCGGAAGAAATGTTGGAGCGCATGACTGCCTTGTGTTTCAGGCGGGAATCACACGCCAGGAAAAGGCCGTCATCCAGCACCACAGAACCGCCCCAGTCGGCAGCATCCAGCAGAATCAGATACTTATATGTCGGTTCCAGAACGAGAATACCGGTTCCGGTATACTCCGGCTTAATGGCGGACTCGCCGCTGACCTTGCCCCGGACTGCCTTTCCGAACAGATCTCCCACTCCCTTGATGCCGGTGGTAGCGTTGACGTCGCCCAGCATCCACTGCATGGCTCCGGCCTGCAGTGTGATGTGTGACTTGCTCAGATCACAGATCACCTGTCTCTTGCGGACATTCATCTGTGAACAATAGTAGGCCGTAATGGCGGAGCCCGGCGTCACGCTCAGATCTCTCTGATACTCGATCACGGTAAACGCACCTTTCTGATCAAGGATCTTCACATCGTCGTTGTCTGTAAAATTCTTCACCTGAAACATAGGATTCCCTCCCTCTTCTTCCTGAATACGTTCTTTCAGGACATTTTATAAATGATCCGGACACTGTGTCTTCACAGCGTCATTACCAGTTCTACTATAACACGAATCGCGGTCCTCACACAACATAAAATGCGGCAAAGAAAATCCGGCACGCCGCAGTCACAAAACCGAATCCTGCCGCCGCACCCATCGGCGGCGTCCCGCCAGTCCACTTTCACGATCTGGCAGATGTCCCGGACGGCGATTACATCCTCTCCAATCCGCAGATGTCCCGGACGGCGATTACATTTTCTCCGATCCGAAGCCTCCCGGCACTCTCTTCGCGTCTTGCGAATATCCCCGTCATATCCCGGTACTCTCCCCTGTCGTACCAGCATACCTGCACCATATCGCCCGGCTCCAGTTCCGACAGCCGCCGGTCCAGCTCCGACAGCATCTCCTCGGACAGTGCCCGGCGGGGAACCGGCGTCTTTGTCTTTGCCTCCAGCGCCTCCGGGTATCCTTTGAGCGCCCCAAACGGCATAAACTGCTTCGCTCTCTCTTCTCTGCTCATCCTATGCACCACTTCTGTGTCCTCCTATCTGTCCGTTTCTCTCTATGGTGGTGGCGCCCTCCTGGAAATCCATCCCCTTGAGCACGGCATTCTTTCCGAACCTGCGCTTGATGTCCAGAACCGCCCGCTGCATCTGCCTCTCTTTCTCCATCTGATCCGGGCTTGTAAAAAAGTCATACTGACAATATCGATCTCTGTTCACATGATTATAGGTCAGGCTGACCCGGCGGATGGGCGTATTCTCATCCACGATCTGCCGATACAGCTTCTCGGCATGATCGATGATACGCCGGGACAGATCTGTGGCTGCCGGAAGCGCGATCGTCCCATGGGCCGACTTCCTGCCGGACTTTCGCATATAACTGACGTGCAGCGTGATGGAGTCGGTCACCAGCCGCTTCTCCGTGAGTTCCAGACAAAGTACGTCCGCCATCTCCCGGACAATGAGCGCCCCCTCCTCAAACAGATAGTCTCTGGGAAGGACCTGCCCGTTGGAGATACAATGCTCTCTGGGGCGGTACGCCTTGATATCTGCCATGGTCACCGGCTCCCGCCCCCAGGCGTGGTCAATGAGCAGTTCCGCATCCACGCCAAACAGCTTATACAGCACCCGCTCATCGGCCGCCGCCACCTCCTCCATGGTAAAGACTCCAATCCGGGCAAGCCTCTCTGCCGTTCCACGCCCGATCCGCCAGAAATCCGTCAGCGGCCTGTGTCGCCAGAGCAGACGCCGATAACTCTCTTCATCCAGCACGCCGATAAAATCCGGCGATCTCTTGGCAATGATATCCAGCGCAATCTTGGCCAGATACAGATTGGTTCCCACTCCGGCGGCGGCCGGAATCCCCGTCGTCTCGCGGATATCCCGCATGATCACTGCCGCCAGCTCCCGGGCGCTCATCCCGTACATGGACAGATATCCTGTCACATCCATAAATACCTCATCAATCGAATACACATGGATATCCTCTCCGGAAATGTATCTCAGATAAATGGCGTAGATCTCCGCCGAATAATCGATGTAAAGCTGCATCCGCGGCGTCGCCATAATATAGGGAATCCCCGCGGGAATCTCAAACACCCGGCACCTTCCGGGTATCCCCCGCGCCTTCATGGAAGGAGAGACAGCCAGACAGATGGTCTTCTCCGTCCGCTCCGCGTCCGCCACCACCAGATTGGTCGTCATGGGGTCAAATCCCCGCTCCACGCACTCCACTGACGCATAAAAGGACTTCAGATCAATGCAAATGTACTGTCTCTCTTTCTTCATCTTCTTCGCCTCCCATAAAGCAAACCGCGCTGTCACGATCAAACGGATCTGCGATGCTGTCTCATCCATTCCAAAAAATCTCCGGAAAGAAAAACAAACATCCGTTCTGTGTATATTTTAACAGAACAAATGTTTGTTTTCAATGGTAATTTTTGCATCTTTTACTTTTTGCTTCTCGGTTTCTCACTCTCTGTAATGATCGAAGGCTTCCTCGTATTCCTGCCACTTCTCATACCAGAGCAGGCAGGCCTCGGTGTAGCGCTGCTGTAAAGGCGCGTATTTCTCCTGCCAACGGCGCTCCGCTTCCTGCCATGCTGTCAGAACAGAATCCGACTGTTTTTCCGGAAATGTAACAGGCTGATCCAGAAACTGCTCCAGGGCGCGCTGTGCTTTTGCGAGCTGTTCCGCGGCCAGAGAAAGCTGCCAGTCGGTGTAGGACTGCTCTGTGGAAAAGCGGGCACTCTGCATCCGGGTCTTTTCCGGCACCTCTTTCAGCGCCTCCACAAGGCGGGTATTTTCCACCGCCACCGCTTCCGCCCCGGCCCAGCTGTACTCTTTCTTTCTGCGAAGATGTTCCACATAATGATCGTAACCAAAGGGATACCAGGACACGCCGTCCTCACCGAAGATCAGCAGGGCGTCCGCCACTTCCTTTAAAAAGTACCGGTCATGGGAGACAAAAAGAATCGTCCCGGCATATGCCTGAAACGCGGATTCCAGCGTCTCCTTTGCCGGGATATCCATATGATTGGTGGGCTCGTCCAAAAGGAGCAGGTTCGGACGGCTTTCCAGAAGCTCCGCCAGCGCCAGACGGCTTCTTTCTCCGCCGGAAAGCTCGCTGACTTTTTTGCCGGTATCCCCGCTCCGGAACAGATAATGACCCAGCGTCGTCCTGACCTCTTTGACGGTCAGCCCCGGCTGCCGCTCATGAAAATGTTCAAACACCCTCTTGTCCGACCGCAGTTCTCCGCTGTGCTGATCAAAGTAACCAATCTCCACATGATTACCCAGCTGCATCCGGCCGGAAAGCGGCTCGATCTGTCCCGCCACGGTCTTAAGAAAGGTACTCTTTCCCGTGCCGTTGGCGCCGATGATGCCGATCTTCTGCCCACGGCGCACCCGCAGGCTGATTTCCTGCAAAAAGTGTTCCTTCCTGTATCCGATACGCAGCTTCTCAGCGTCCAGCACCCATTTGCTTCCCGGTATCCGGGGAGTGATGGCGTCCGTGAAGATGTGCGCTCCCTCTCCGGAGGGACGGCGCACCCGCTCCATGCGCTCCAGCATTTTTTTCTTAGAGCGGGCCATGGCCGCCTTCTTCGGCTTATGCTTAAACCTCTCGATCAGCTCTGTCAGCCGCCGGATCTCTTCCTGCTGCGCCCGGTACTGTTTCATCTGTATCTGGCGGTTCTTCTCCCGCTGCGCTTTATATGCACTGTAATTGCCCGCGTAACGGGTCAGTTTTCCTTCTTCCAGCTCATACACCGTGCCGGCCGCCGCGTCCAGAAAATACCGGTCATGGGAG